>JAGQSE010000347.1 GCA_020439725.1 Acidobacteriota bacterium | reverse complement strand
CCCATGGCGGAGCCGCAACGGCCGGCGATCATCAGGGCGCCGAGCACCGGTGCCAGCTCGCGTACGACCGACAGCGCCACCAGCGACCCGACGTAGCCCTCGGCGCTGAACCGCACCAGCACACGGAAGCTCTGGAGCGCCATGACCATGCCGGTGAACATCGCGGTGAGCAGCACCACGGGGACCGACTGGACCCCTACGCGCATCATCTGCGTGGTCAGCTGGCGCCAGTCGTAGGGCGGGCGCGGCGTCCAGGCCAGGACGCGCCACAACATGAGGGCGAAGCGGCCCATTTCGGTGAAGAAGCGCTCGAGACCGGTCTGGACGGGAGCCAGGAAGAAGGGCAGCTTCATGGGCGCCTAGCCTAAACCACTTTGCCGGTGGATGGGCCCGTCCGGCGGACCCGTCCACCGGGTCCACCCGCCGGGCTCGCCGACCGGGCTCAGTTGGGGGCCCTGGACGACGGGCTCGGCCTGCGGGCCGAGCTGCATCGCCGTTGACGGTGCCCCGCCGCCGTCGATAGCCTGCGCGCCATGTTTGCCACCACAGCCTCCGGAACCGCCAGGGCAGAGCTCCTACAACGGCGGCGGGAGGGGGTCTTCCTGGTCCTCGGTGGGCTCTTCATCGGCTCGATGACGATGCTCAACATCCTGGGCGTGACCCGCTTCCTCGACCTCTCCTTCGACCTCTTCGGCATGCACGTGCCGGTGCCGCTGGCGGTGGGGGTGCTGCCCTATCCGCTGACCTTCCTGTGTACCGACTTCATCTCCGAGATCTACGGCCGGCGCCGGGCCAACGCCATCGTCTGGGTGGGTCTCCTGGTCAACCTCTGGCTGGTGGCGGTGGTGTGGGTCGGTGGCCTGCTGCCCGGCTTCGACCAGCCGGTGCCGGACGCGTCGGGGCGGCTGCCGGTCTTCTTCGAGGTCCGGACCCTGACCCTCGGCACCGTCGCCGCTTCGATGCTCGCCTATCTCTCGGCGCAGCTCGCCGACGTCCATCTCTTCCACTTCTGGAAGCGCCTGACCCAGGGCCGGCACCTCTGGCTACGCAACAACGGCTCGACGATGGTCAGCCAGGCCATCGACAGCGTCGCCGTGATCTTGATCACTCACTTCTATGCCCACAGCCTGCCGGTGGACCCGGAACGGCCTCTTGGGGGGCAGCTCCTGACGTTCATCGTCACCTCCTACGTCTTCAAGGCGATCGCTGCGGGTCTCGATACAGTCCCGTTTTACTTGGGTACAAGCTGGTTGCGGCGATTCCTCGAGATCGAAGACGAGATCCCGTCGGTACCGATTTTGCCGCCTGGAGACGCGGGTTCCTGACGTTTGGTCAAAAAACGTCAGTCAGATCGGTGGAGCGCCTGTCGAGATTTGTCAGATTTCACAGGCAAGGAATCGGAGAGGTTCGGAAAAGCCCCTGGAACAGGGCTTTTCTCGCTCCTGCGAGGAGTTGGCACAGGGGTTGCTCTAGAGGAAATCGAGCTCGACAAGCCCGACGCGGCAACGCGAAACAGCTTGGGGCTCTCGCCGCGACGGTAGCAAAACTTGGGGGGGCTGCTTCCGTCGCGGCGAGCTGATTTGGTCTGTCGCTCCGGTGGCGACCCGATCAGCGCCGGGTGGCACGCTTCGGTGTCCGCCGCGGCTTTCGAAGCGGTTCCGGTCTTCCGGAATCGCTTTCGTTTTATGGCGCGAAGCGAGCTGAGGCGCGGACCCCGTGAGGAGGCGTCCGCGCCCCGGGACCCAGCCGGCGAGCGCGGCTCAGGGGTAGTCGTCGAGCTCCTGGAAGGGCAGGCCGCAGGGGTAGAAGAGGTTGAACACCGGCTGCTCGATGAGCTCGGCGAAACCCAGGAACTGAGGCCCGTACTCCTCGAGCTCGCTGTTGCCGGCTTCGATGGCCTCGTACTCATCCTTCGAAATCTCGAGATGCTCCGCCATCTGGTCGGCGGAGAGCTCCCGCCGTTGGCGGTGCTTGGCGATGAGGCCGCCGCACTTGCCCTTCTCCGTGTCCTCGAACCGGCCGCTGTCGGCGAGCAGTCGAGCCGTCGGCGTCTCGAGCTTGATGGCGATCTGGGCCAGCAGGGGGCCCCAGGTCTCCGCCGGCGACTCACCGGCTTCCATCGCTTCGTAGTGCTCCTTCGACACCTTGAGGTGCGCGGCAGTGTCCTCGACTGAAACGCCCTTCTTCTCCCGCTCCTTCTTGAGAACGTCACCCAATTTCATCGTTGCTCTCCCTAACGTCTGGATCCAAAGTCAAAAATCAGAGAACCGGTGCTCCGGTGAGCCGGCGGTAGAGATTCGCCCCCGGCAGGGGCGAGGATACTTAAACATGAAACATCGAGGCGCTGTCAAGGCCGTAGTCCGGCGGAGTCGAGACCCCGGGTCGGTGCGCCGAGGCGTTGGCAGACCGCCGGCAGCAGCTCTTCCGAGCGCACCGCCAGCGAGGTCAGGCGGCTCGAGGCCAGGGTGGAGGAGGGATCGACGGAGAACGTCGGCGTCTTCCACAGCATCGCCGACCGTAGTGCCATCTCGGTGACTCCCACCGAGAACGAGGTGCCGACGAAGAGCAGCAGCGCCATCCGTTCGAGGGCCTCTCCGACCCGACCGAACTGGTAGTCGGTGTGCCCCTGGTAGTACTCGTCGAACCACAGGACGTGCTGCCGCAGGACGTCGCCGCACTCGGGGCAGCGCGGCAGGTTGGCGGCGCTCGGGTCGCGGAGGAAGGCGTCGAGGTCGATCTCGGAGCGGGGTAGCGAGCCCGAGGGCGCGCCGTAGCGGCAGCCGTCGCGGGCGCAGCGGACGCGGTCGGCGGAGCCGTGGACCTTGACCAGCCGCTTCGAGCCGGCGTCTTCGTGGAGCGTGTCGATGTTCTGGGTCACCAGGAGGAAGTCGCCGCCGCGGGCCAGCTGCCAGCGTTCGAGACCCGCCAGGGCCTCGTGGGCGGCGTTGGGGCGGGCCGTGAGCACCGTCTCGAACCGCGACAGGTACCAGCTCCAGGAACCCACTGGGTCCTGGCGGAAGTAGCGGTAGGTACCGAGCTCGGTGACGTCGCGTTTCCAGATGGCGTCGGGGTCGTCGCCGCGAAAGGTCGGGATGCCGCTGGCGACGCTCACCCCGGCGCCGGTGATGACCAGGACGAGGCCCGAACCGGCGGCCTCCAGGGCCTCGCTGAGGGTGGTCACGGCGTCGTTCACGGGGGCGAGAGGATAGCACGGCGGGAGCCTCCGGACCCCGGTACGGCGGGTCTCTCCAGCCCCTGGGAAGGGTGCTAGCATGCGGGCGGTTCCGACGTCTAACCCACCCCCCGATCTGCCGAGCCCGTAGCGACCGATGGACCCCAACAAGCCAGACCGTGGCCGCGAGGAAGGCCTGTCCGAGGTCGAGGTCTCGTATCTCAAGCTGCTCGAGAGCCTCAGGGCGGCGGCGCAACATGGAGCGTCGGACCTCGGGGTGGTGCAACGCATCGCCGCCTGGATCGAGGCCGAGTCGGTCCTCGATTTCATCTGCCTCCACCAGCGCTGGTACGACGACTGGGAGATCAAGGAGGCGCTGCTCCGCAACGACCGGACGCCGGTGGAGATCCGCACCGAGCTCGAAAAGCAGATCGCGATTTTCGACCTGCTGCGCGAGCTCGATGCACCGGGGCTGCCCCAGGCCGAGGCCCACGAGATCCAGGAGGACGTCCGCTCCCTCTTTCGGACGCTGAGCAGTCACGATCGCGACGTCGTCCGGGCTCGCGCCTACCAGTTGTCGTCGTCGCGCAAGGCGGAGCCCGAGGCGCCGCCACCGACCGAGCCGCCGTCCCCACCCGCCGAGACCGCGGCGGACCGCCGGGGCCCCGAGCTCGAGGAGCTGTTCCAGCCCCAGCCTCAATCCCAGCCCCAGCCCCGCAGGCCGGCCGAAGCTCCGCCCCGGCCGGAGGCGGTCGAGCCCGCCGAGGCTCCGGAGCCCCGAGAACCGGTCCCCGGCCCCGTAGAGCCGGTCTTCGAGCCCGTTCTCGAGACGGAGCCATCGGTCGCTCCGTCGGAGCCCGAGCCGCCCCTGGTAGCCGAAGCTGCCCCGGCCGAGCTCGAGGCGGCAGAGGAGACGCCGGAGCCTCCGGAGGCGTTGCCGGAAGACCTGGGCGAGGCCGGTATCGCCGAGCCCGAGGCGGTGCCTCCCCACGTCGAGGACCTGCTCCGGCCGCTGACCCACGAGATGCCGTTGCCGGAGCTGCCGCCGGCAGCGGCGCGGCGCGAGCTCGAGCTGGCGGCGACCACCGACGACCCGGACCTGTTGCGCATCCTCGCCGGCGACGCCGACGAGGACGTTCAGCTGGCGGCGCTGCGCAATCCGCGGCTCGGCGAAGACCTGGCGGCCGCCGTGGCCCGCCACGCCGGGATGCGGGTGGCGCAGGAGCTGTACCGGAACCGCACCCTCTTCGCGCGACCGTCGGTGCGCCGGGCTCTCCTCGAGTCGCCGTCGGCACCGGCGGCGGCGCAGCTCGAGATCGTCGGCACGCTGGGACAGCTGGGCGACCTGCTCAAGGTCCTTTCGAGCCCCAAGATCCGCCACCTCGAGGTCAAGGCCAAGGCCCGCTCGTCGCTCCAGACGCGCTTTCGCGCCATGGGCGGCGGCGAGAAGGTGGCCGCTGTGCGGCGCCACGGCCGGCCGCTCCTGAAACAGCTGTGGACCGACTTCTTCCGCGACGAGACCCTGGTCCTGCGCTGTCTCGAGGAGCGGCAGCTCGACGGCGCCACGGTGCTCGAGATCGCCCGCTCGAAGATCGCCCCTCGCCGCGCCCTCGAGGTGATCGGCACGCAACCCGCCTGGACCGCTCAGTACGCGGTGCGCCTGGCGCTGGTGCAGAACCCCAAGACTCCACGGCGCGTGGCCTCGCAGCTGGTCCGTACCCTGTCGCCGGCGGACCGCCGGGCGCTCAAGAACAACCCCAGCGTCGCCGAGGCGGTGAGGCGCCAGGCGTGAGCCCGGAGCAGCCGCCGGAGGAGCCGGCGATCTCGGGACCTGCCGCGCCGGCGCCGCCGCGGGAGGTCGGCAGAAGCCGCGCCGCCGTGGTCGCCGCGGGGATCTTCTCGAGCCGGCTGGTCGGTTTCATCCGCGAACGCGCCATCGCCCATTTCTTTGGCATCGGCCCCTACACCGACGTCCTGTCCACGGCCTTTCGCGGTCCCAACGTCCTCCAGGTCCTGTTCGGCGAGCAGACGCTGTCGGCGGCCTTCATCCCGACCTATGCGCGGCTGATCGAGGAGGGCCGCGAGGAGGATGCCGGGCGCTTCGCTGGCGCGATCTTCGGTCTGCTGGTCGCGGCGGCGGCGGTGTTCAGCTTCGCCGGTGTGCTCCTCGCCAAGCCCATCGTCGCGTTCTTCGCCACCGGCTATCTCGGGGACGCCGCGCTGGTGGCCGCGGGCGAGAAGTCGGTGGACCGGTTCGCCCTCTCGGTGCGCGCGGTGCGCTGGGTCTTTCCCATGACCGGCATCCTGATGCTCAGCGCCTGGTGCCTGGGGGTGCTCAACAGCCACCGTCGCTTCTTCCTGCCCTACTTCGCCCCGGTCCTGTGGAACTCGGCCATCATCGTCGCATTGATCCTCGGCAGCCGGTCGGATCCCGGCGCCTGGTGGGGGAGCGGCCGCGAGGAAGGTCTGTTGATGACCGTCTGCGTCGGCGCTCTCATCGGTGGCCTGCTCCAGTTCCTCGTCCAGCTGCCGTCGACGCTGCGGCTGCTGCCGAGCTTCCGTCTCTCGTTCTCGACCCGGGTCCCCGGAGTGCGCCGCGCCCTGGCCTCCTTCGGCCCGGTCTTCGCCGGTCGCGGCGTGGTGCAGATCTCGCTCTACTTCGAGAGCCTTCTCGCCTCCCTGGCGGCGGTGGGGGCGGTGTCGGCGGTGCGCTGGGGCTCCTTCCTCTATGCCCTGCCGGTGAGCCTGTTCGGCATCTCGGTGGCCGCGGCGGAGCTGCCGGAGCTCGCCCGCGCCGCCGATCGCGACCCGCATCAGATGGTCGAGCGTGCCCGGAGATCTCTCCGGCAAATGTCCTTCCTGGTCCTGCCGACGGCGGTGGGATACGTCCTCTTCGGCTTCCTCGTCGCCGGCGCCATCTATCGCACCGGCGAGTTTTCGCGCGCGGACAACTGGCTCGTCTACCTGGTGCTCTGTGCCTACTCGCTGGGTCTTCCCGCGGGCACGACCTCGCGGCTCTTGCAGAACCTCTTCTATGCCGTCCACGACACCCGGTCGCCGGCCAAGGTGGCCGTGCTTCGGGTGGTGGTGACGGTGCTCATCGGTGCCACCTTGATGTTCCAGCTCGATCGCCTGCCCCTGGCGCGCTGGATCGCCACCGGGCCCGGCGAGGAGCTCTTTCTCGGCGCCGTGGGTCTTGCCCTCGGCTCGGCGGTCGGCTCGTGGGTCGAGCTCTGGCGGTTGCGGGCGGCGCTCCACCGCCGGCTCGACGAGGTGCCGTCGCTGAGGCCGCCGCTGCCGTTGGTGGGGCTTTCGTTGCTGGCGGCGCTGCCCGCGGGGCTCCTGTGGTGGTGGCTGCCGCCCTGGCCGATCCTCGCCGTGGCGGCGCTGGTGCTGGGGCTCTACGCGGCGACCTACCTGGGGGTCTCGGCGCTCCTTGGACTGCCCGAGCTCGAGGCCTGGCGAGCCCAGCTCCGCCGCCGTCGGCGTCGGAGCTGAATCCTCCGCGGTCTCGATGTCGTAGTCTTGGGTCATGGACACCGACATCAGCACCCTCGAGACCCTGCTCAGCCTCTCCCTCGGCCTCGGCCTCGCAGCCGCCTGCGGCTTCCGTGTCTTCGTGCCGCTGCTGCTGATGAGCGTCGCGGCCCTGACCGGTCACCTCGAGCTCGCCGACAGCCTGGCGTGGATCGGGACCTGGCCGGCGCTGACGGTCTTCGCCGTCGCCACCCTCCTCGAGATCGGCGCCTACTACGTGCCGTGGCTCGACAACTTCCTCGACGGCGTCGGGGTGCCGGCGGCGGTGATCGCCGGTACCGTGGTCACCGCCTCGGCGGTGGTGGGCATGGACCCGATGCTCAAGTGGACCCTCGCGGTGATCGCCGGCGGCGGCGTTGCGGGGATCGTCCACGGCGGCATGGCGGCGGTGCGCGGCCTATCGTCCCTGACCACCGGCGGCACCGCCAATCCCCTCGTCTCGACCGCCGAAGCCGGCGGCTCGCTCACGCTTTCGGCCCTGGCGGTGATGATCCCCTTCGCCGGTGCCGCCCTCGTCACCCTGCTCCTGGTGGCCGGTGTCGCGGTGATCCGCCGCTGGCGCACCCGCCGTGGCCGGGCGCAGGGGCCGCGCCCGACGGTGGTGGTGACCTGAGGCGGAGGGCGCTTCGCTCTCCCGACGGATCTCCCGAGGGGTCTCCCGACGCCGCTGGTCTTACAGCCCGCGCAGAAACGCTTCCAGGGCCTCGGGTTTCGGCTCGAGGTCCTGGGCTCGGCTGGGTCGGTCGAGACAGGCGGCGAGGCTCGGTGGGAGGTCGACCTTCTCGCCGATGAGCGGCTCGACGGCCTCGCGGAACTTTGCCGGGTGCGCGGTGGCGAGGACGATGCCGGGCATCGCGGCGAGGGCCGGCTCGCGCCGTCGGGCGGTTTCGAGCCCGGCCCAGCCGACGGCGGTGTGCGGGTCGAGGAGGTAGCCGGTCTCGTCGTACACCCGACGAAGCGTCTCGGAGGTTTCCTGGTCCGTGAAGCGAAATCCCCGGAGGTCGTCGAGGATCCGGCGATAGTCGCCGCCGTAGAGGGTCGAGATGCGCGCGAAGTTGCTCGGGTTGCCCACGTCCATGGCATTCGACATGGTCGCCAGCGAGGGTCTCGGCTCGAACAGGCCGCTGGCCAGGTATTGCGGCACGACGTCGTTGACGTTGGTGGCGGCGATGAAGGGCCCCGTGGGAAGCCCCATGCGTGCCGCCAGCAACCCGGCGGTGAGGTTACCGAAGTTGCCGCTGGGCACCGCGAAGACCGGCGGCGGCGAGCCCTCCGGCAGCTGGGCGGCGGCGTGGACGTAGTAGAAGCTCTGGGG
>JAGQSE010000346.1 GCA_020439725.1 Acidobacteriota bacterium | reverse complement strand
CCGGTCTTCATCTCGGCGATCTTGCCCTGGTGCAGGACGATGCCGCCCATCAGCTGGACGTCGAAGTGGCGCATCCCGAGGGTGCGCACGGCGGCTTCGCGGACCACGGCGAAGGCCGGGACCAGGAGGTCGTCGAGGGCGGCTCCCTGGGCTACCTGTTCGCGGAACTCGGCGGTCTTGGCCTTGAGCTGGTCGTCGGTCAGGGCCTGGATCTGGGGCTCGAGGTCGTTGATGGCAGAAACCAGCGGCGCCATCTTCTTGACGTCACGGTCGTGCTGGCTGCCGAATACCTTGGAGAGAACTTTGTTGATCATGCGGAGTGGGGAACCGTCAGGACATTCACGGTAGGTGGCGAGCGCCGTCGACGACGGCGAGGGTCGAGTCTAGCAGAAAGGTGTGCCGAGCCCATCGGCGCAGGGCCATCGTCACGAGCCTTGCCCCAACGGCAAAACGCCGGCGCCCGCGTGGGGCACCGGCGCTCTTGCTGCGCGAGCGGTGGGGAAGCCCGCTACTCCGGGAGCTACCGCCAGGTGACGTTGTCGAGGATGTAGCCCATGGGGTTGGTGGGCTTGCCGTCGAGGCGGACCTCGTAGTGCAGGTGGTATCCGGTCGAGCGGCCGGTGCTGCCGACATAGCCGACGACGTCACCGCGGTGGACCGTGGCTCCTTCCTCGACCGCCCAGCGCGACAGGTGCGCATAGCGGGTGCTGAGACCGAAGCCGTGGGAGACGAAGACGGACTTGCCGAGGCCGCCGTTCCAGCCCGCGTGGGTCACGATGCCGTCGGCGGTAGCATGGACCTCCGCCCCGGGAGCGGCAGAGATGTCGAGACCCTGGTGGAAGGCCTGATGTCCGTTGAGCGGATCCTGACGGGCACCGAAGGCACTGGTGTTGATGCCGCGGACGGGGAGGACGGTGGGCATGGCGGAGATCCAGCGCTCACGCTCGTCGAGCTTCGCCGCTACCTGGTCGAGGGTGCCGTCGAGCTCGTCGGTCCGGTGGCTGATGAATTCGAGCCGTTCGAGCTCGGAGGGCGCCGAGGGCAAGCCGCCGACACCGGTCTCATCGCCGTTGTCGAGGGTCTCGAGCCCGGCGAGGATGGCGAGCTTGCGGGTACGGTCTTCGTACTCGTCGAGCTTGGCCTGCAGCGTCTCGATGCTCGATTCGAAGCTCTGGTTGACCTGCTGGAGGTCCTGGTTCTCCGCCTGGAGACCGTCGAGGCGATCGCGATCGAAGGCGGTGGTGAGGTAGGACCAGCTGATGAAGACGGCGAAGGCGGTGAGGAAGAGGAGGGAACCGGCCACGATGGAGAGCTGAAGGTTCGTGACCTGCCACTTGCGCAGCTTGGCGCGAGCGTGGGGGACGAAGATGATCGTGTGGTGTTTGAGCGCCATCGATCTCGACTTCTTCCGGGCCAACCCCGTCGGGGCGAAGCCGTGCCGGAGGGGCCATCGGCGTCGCGGTTGTCTTGAGCTTTAGAGCGAGCGTCAGGGACTCGTGGCCGAACCGGCCTCGAGAAACTCAGCCTCGGCTCTGCGGGCGAAACTCACTGCTAACGAATTGAAGATTGTAGGGATTGAGCCATAGAAGTCAAGCGTTTAGGCTCATTCGGCGCCGCTTTCGGGGCGATTTGACGAGAAAAATGCTGCGCTGCGTCGATCGTCATGCCGAGAAAGCATTTCTCGCCTCGTTCCGAGATGGTGCTTTGCCATTGGACAATCCAGCCGGCCGGCCTGCGTAGGATCTTGCGGCTGACCGCAAGGCCCGTCGTGGTCGCTTCGTCTCGTCGCGTCACACGGCCCCGGCCTCGACCCTGGGTGGTGTCGACCGCGGGTCGGGGAGGGCATGGACGCTCGCCGTATTCGGCGGGGCGAAGAAGGGCGGAAGCTCTCCACTTCCCTCGAGGCTCACGAGGTGCTCGGCGTAGTGGTGGATCAGGCTCTCCTGCGACTGCGTTTGGATCGAGTAGGGAGAGCGGCTGCGGATCAGTCGGATCGCCCCGTCCGGCGGGACTCCGAGGGACACCAGCGTACACGCACCGACGGTGCCGGTCCTTCCGAGCCCGGCACGGCAGTGGATCAACACGCGCTCACCCTGTCGGATCTTGGTCAGGATGGCCGTGCACACCTCGACCATGCGCCGTGGCGGGACGATACCCATGTCGGGAATGGGAAAGTGCTGGACGGCGAGATCCTCGTCCGCGGCGACCGGCAGGGGCTTCTCGGTGAGGTTGAAGAGCGTGCGGATCTCCTGCTCCTTCAACCAATCGAGATCCTCCTCCAGATTGCCCATCAAGCCCGGCTTGGCGGAGCCGGCCAGGGCGTCGGGCAGGATCCAGCTGAAACCTTCGATCATGATCCCCTAGCTCCCCATCCGGAGATATCTCTGCGCCCGCGGGTGGCCGGGTCGGGTGAAGATCTGCTCGGTGCGACCCGACTCGACGAGACGGCCCTCGACGAGGACCGCCACACGATCTGCGGCGAGCCGCGTGAAGAGCAGGTTGTGGGTCACGAGCAACACCACCGAGCCGCGTGCGAGCTCCCTCAGCTTGGCGGCCAGCCAGGGCAGGATCCTCGAAGGCGCGTCGGTGTCGGGCTCGTCGAACACGTAGATCGTCGCCAGCTGGCCACAGGTCTCGGTGAAGCGGATCAGTTGGTGCTGCCAGCGTTGCCAGGTCGACCGTGGAGCTCCGAGCTGCTCGACCAGCTCGTTGGCCGCATCCGGTTGATTCTTCCACACAACCCGCGCCAGCCGTTCGAGCTCTCGGATCCGCATCGGGTCGAGGGGGGAGCTGAGCGGTTCTACCTCGGTCGCGAGCAGTTGGTGCAGGACCACCGGAGCGCTTCCGGCGGGTAGAAGCGCCCCTGTGGACCAGAGGCCTGGGGCCGGTTCGCGCGAGATCAGACGGACCAGGGTCGTCTTGCCGCTGCCGCCGGGGCCGACGATGGCCGTGACCTGACCGACCGGCAGCGACAGGTCGATCCCTTCGAGGACCGGGAGATCGCCATAGCCGGCGTGAAGCGCCTCGATGGCATAGCCGGATTCGCCTTCGAGGGCACAGGACAGGCTCATGTCGCCACCTCGTGAAACGGCACGACGGAGATCTCGGAGGTCAGCTCGCGGCCCTCGGTCAGGGCCTCGTAGACGTGCCGCACCCGCCCCGCGACCTCGGCGGTGAGGGCACCGGTTTCGCACAGGGTGTCGAGACGGTCATCGCGGCCGAGAATCTTGTCGAGCAGCTCCAGGGCCTTGGCGCTCGGTGGCTGCTGGGGTTCGCAGGTCTCGAGCACGGGCAGCAGCCGGTGGACCGTCAACAGGTCGTGGCGGATCAACTCGCTCCGCTCGTTGAGGCGGCTCAGGAGGATCGCGAAGGCATGGACCTCCTCCCAGAGCCGTTCGCCCGCCTTGACGTCCTGGGTGCGGAACCAGTCCAGGACTCGTTCCCTCAGGTCCCGGGCCAAAAGTCGATCCGACAGGTGCAGGGTCTTGAACTCGTCCCTGCCGATGAGCCGGACGATCAGCGTGCCCGCCGTCCGCAGCCGCGCCTCGACGCTCTCCGGGTGCTCCCTCTGGGCCTGGGTCAGCCCGCGCCGAAACTTGAGGGTCATCCGGCGCGCATCGAGGCTGGCCCGAAGAAGATCGACGTGTTGGGTCTCCGAGGACCGGCCGAGAAGCCGGGCGAGACCGCTCTCCACGGCACAAAGACCGTTGGTCAGGGCGATCTGTACGCGCTCGATCTGCAACAGGGGACCCCAAGCGGACGCCTGGCCGTTGCCGTTGGGGCCGTGGCTGGCGCTGCGCTCGAGCTGCTCGAGCAGGGGACGGATCTCGACCCGGGCGATGAAGCACAAGTCTCGGACCGGTTCAAGCGCCGCCGTTTCGGCGTCCGGCCGATCCCACCATGCGGGAGACTCCTCCCCGGCCTCGATCCCCTCGAGCTGCTCTTCGAGCGACTCGAGGGTCTCGAGGGACCGGCGGGTCACCTGGCCCACCTGCGGCAACACTCGGTCGTAGAGCTCCGCGGAAAATCCGGGTTGCTCGTAGCGCTCGAGTTGGACGGAACGGATCTCCGAGATCAGCCCCGCCAGCTGCCGCTGGGGTGAGCTTGGTTTCACGGACGGGCTTGCCCCGGTCGGATACGCGGCCTCAGATCTGTGCGCTTTGAGCCAGACCACGGGCCTTGACCACCAGGAGCCCCAAGTTGACGTCGCCACGCGTGACCACGGCGAGGACGATTTGCGGGTTGCTCTTGAGACGCCCGAAATAGTGCCAGAGATGGGTCGAGGAGACCAGGATCTCCTGGAAGTAGCGCTCGTCGCTGTCGACGCCGCGCGCTTGCTTGAAGAGCTTCTCGATCGACAGGACCATGTCGCCCTCGAACATCTCCTTGGTAGCGGGCGCCAGGATGTCCAGGACCGATTGGGGGTGGCTGTCGACGGTCTTGATGCTGAGCATCATGCCGCTCCCCATGTCCACCAACCCCGCAGCGACTGCCTTGGGAACCTCACTCATCGCGGTCTTGATGATGTCGTCAGCGCTCATCTCGATCTCCTTGCCGTGGTTTAAGCGTCAGTGTAAGTCACACGTGGTAGCGAATGAGCACACAGCAGGAATGCATTGTGCCGGTCATGGTGCCGACGATAGAGCAAATCAAGGTAAAACACGAGCCACATCTAGGATACAGGCAATTCGGCCGTTCGGTCTAGTCCCCTCGGTCGACGCGCCGCAAACCCCCGTCTTTGCCCGGCCCTCGTCGCTAACTGGTTAAAGGGCAAAAGCTTAGTCCTGGGTGAACGATCCCGGATATGCGTACCGAGAAGCTTGTGCTCCGCTCAGCGCGGTGAGTTTCGTTGGGGCTCGTCTATCTGCTGCTTCATTCTTTTGGGGTTTATTCGTGAAAATCTAGAATTATCTCGGGAGATATGTGCGGGCGCCTGGGCTACGTCGAGCGGAGAGCAGGGGAATCCCCGACCGCACTCGGCGGCGGTGCCAAGGCTCGGCCTTGACCACCGGGGCCCTGGGCGCCGACGAGGTCTAGCTGGAGGCGGCGGAGCCGGGAGGGAAGGGTGGTTCGGGGAGGCTTCGGGAGCTCGCCGATCCGGGGGGTGCGAAGAGTGGCGGGAGGAGGTTCTCCGCGTGGAGATGCGCGAGGTACTGCGCGTAGTGGTGGATCAGGCGTTCCTGCGACTCGGTCTGAATGGCATAGGTGGACTGGGAGCGGATCCGGAGAATCGCTCCGTCCGCAGGGACGCCGAGGGAGACCAGGGTGCAGGCGCCGACGGTGCCGGTTCGTCCCAGGCCGGCGCGGCAGTGGACGAGGACCTTCTTGCCTTGGTGGATCGACTCGAGGATGGCCTGGCAGATTTCCAGCATCCGCCGCGGCTGGACGACCCCCATGTCGGGAATCGGAAAGTGCACCCCTTCGAGACCGCCGAGGGGCTCTGCGGGCGGGCGCTCGGTCAAGCAGACGATTTGCTGGAAGCCGCTCTGGCGGAGCCAGGCGAGATCGTCTTCGAGCCGGCCCATCAGCCCGGGCATGGCGGAACCGGCCAAGGCGTCGGGGAGGATCCACGAGAAGGTGGCCAGGGTCATGGTAATGCTCCCAGAGCCGAGGCCGATGACATCCTCTCGGGGCCGAGCACGATCAGCTCCCCATGGTCAGGTACTGCGCCGCGCGCGCGCACCGAGGTGCGCTGAAGACCTCGGCGGCTCGACCGGCCTCGAGGACCCGGCCTTCGACCAGGATCGCCACCAGGTCGGCGCACCGGCGGGCAAAGCGCAGGTTGTGCGTCACGACGAGCACCGAAGCGCGGCGGCCGAGCTCTCGGATCTTTGCGGCGAGTCCGTCCTGCCAATGGAGCGGTGTGTTGGCATCGGGCTCATCGAAGATGTAGAGCGACGCTTCACGGGCACAGGCCTCGGTGAAGCGGAAGAGCTGGCGTTGCCACCCGTGCCAGGCGACCGGCGGCTGGTCCACCAGGCCGACCAGCTCGTTGCACAGGTCCGGCCGGGGACTCCAGACGCTGGAAAGCGTCCTCCGCATGCCCGCTTGGCAGCTGCCCGACGGCGGCGGGCAACTGGCTCCGGGAAGCGAACAGGGCACCTGACGCACGGCCACGGGAGGCTTCTCGGGCTGATGCAGCCGCCCCCGCCACCACATCCCGGGCATCGTGTTTCCGCCGAGGATCCGCACCAAGGTCGTCTTGCCACAGCCCCCCGGGCCCAGAACCGCGGTGACCTGCCGATCCGCGAGGTCGAGATCGAGGCCGAAGAGCACCTGGTGATCGTGGTAGCCGGCATCAAGCCCTTTCAGGGCGAGGACCGGCCGAGACATCGAGGTTGATTGCCGAGGCTCCAAGTCGCCGTGTCTCCCGGTCTTGCGAGGTCGGGTCGGGCGTTCCTCAGATGGTGGCGGAGTGGGCGAGGGCGCGGGCCTTGACGACCAGCAACCCGAGATTGACGTCACCCCGCGTCACCACCGCGAGGACCACCTGGGGGTTGGCCTTGAGCCGGCCGAAGTAATGCCACAGATGCGTCGAGGAGATCAGGACCTCCTGAAAGTAGCGCTCGCTGGTCTCGACCCCGCGGGCCTGCTTGAACAGCCCTTCGATGGTCAGCACCATGTCACCCTCGAACATTTCCTTGGTCGCCGGTGCAAGGAGGTCGAGGACCGATTGGGGATGGCTGTCGACGGTCTTGAGACCGAGGAGCATGCCGCTGGCCATGTCCACCATCCCCGCGGCGACGATCTTTGGTACCTCGGCCACGGCTTGCTTGATCGTTTTGTCGACGCTCATGGATTCTCCTCGGGAGTTCAGTCGAAAGGGATACGAAGAAGACCGCTGCGGAGACCGTAAGAGCTCCGCCCGATGGCGCTCAGAGCACCGCGTTGTGGGCGAGGTCTCGGGCCTTGACCACCAAGAGACCCAGGTTGACGTCCCCTCGAGCCACGACGGCGAGGACCACCTGGGCATTCGACTTGAGACGGCCGAAGTAGTGCCAGAGGTGCTTGGAAGAGATCAGGATCTCCTGGAA
>JAGQSE010000345.1 GCA_020439725.1 Acidobacteriota bacterium | reverse complement strand
CTCGACAACGACATGCTCGACCGCAAGCTCGCCGCCGGCGAGCTGCAACCGATCACCGGCCGGCGCCCCGGCGACCTGCCCTTCATCGCCGCCGCCCTGGCGCACCTGGCGCGGAGCGAGCGGCGATCGGGAGGCACCGACCCGGGACAAGGACATCGGTCCGGCTGGCGCCAGGCGGCGCGGGTCGGCAGCCTGAGGAGCGGACGATGGAGCTGATCGTCACCCACGGAGAGCGTCAGGAGACGGTGCGCATCGAGCGCACGAAGGGCGGCTATGAGGTCCACGTCGGCGCGACCCGCTACCGCGTCGACGCCGCCGAGGCGGGTGCCGGGCTGCACAGCCTGCTGCTCGCCGACGACGGGGTGCACCCCCAGTACGAGGTGGCGGTCGAGCCCGCCGGTCAGGGCTACCAGGTCGAGGTCGGCGGCTACAGCCCGCCGAGTCCCGCGGTCGACGTCGCCGATCCCCTCACCCACCTGGCGCGCGCCTCGAAGGCCGCCGCCGGCGGGAGCGGCAAGCGCCAGGTCACCGCCTACATGCCGGGGAGGGTGGTGGCCCTGCTGGCCGCCGAGGGCGACGAGATCACCGCGGGTCAGGGGGTGCTGGTCCTCGAGGCGATGAAGATGGAGAACGAGATCGCCGCCGAGAGCTCCGGGGTGCTCCGGCGGATCCTGGTCGAGGTGGGTGCCAACGTCGAAGGCGGCGACCCGCTGTTCGAGATCGGCTAGCGCGGCGGACCCGAGCCATGGCCCTCTTCGGCAGCAGCAAGCGCTCGACGCTCCAGACCCTCAGCGGCGGTGAGTGGAGCACTCCCGAAGAGCGCGACGGTCTGCTGGCCGAGCTCAAGCAGAGCCCGCCGCGGGCCGGCGAGCTCCTTCCCCTCCTTCTCCACACCGACCCCGCGGTGCGCCGCACCGCCGCCGAGCTCTTCCTCGCCCGGCCCGAGCCCGGTGCGGTGCGCGAGCTCCTCGAAAGCTTTCCCCGCCGCTCGCCCCAGGTACGCCAGGCCCTGCTGCCGATCCTCGGTCGCCTGCCGGCGCCCCTGCTGGTCTCGACCACCGACGAGCTGATCGACTCGAGCGAGCGCGAGACCCGCCAGGGTGCCTGGGAGCTCGCCCTCGCGCTGCCCGCCGAGCTGCGCGGCCGCTACCTGCTGCGGGCCCTCGGCGAGGGGCCGCCGGCGATCCGCCTCCGGGCCCTCGAAGAGCTGGTCCGTGGCGGTCGGGTGGAGGCCCATCTGCCGGCGGTGATGGCGGCTGCCGACTCCGGCGCCCCGGAAGTGCGGCAGGCGGCCCTCCGCGCGTTGGCCAGCGCCAAGGACCCGCGGGTCCTCGGCGTCATGGTGGGTCACCTGGCGGACAGCGACGAAGCCGTCCAGCACCTCGCCGAGTCCTATCTGCGACGCGCCGCCCAGGAACAGCCCCAGGCGCTCCGTGCCGCGATGACGCGGATGCTCACCGGCGGCAGCGACGAGAGCCGCCGGCTGGCCGTCGACATCCTGCTGGCCAACGGTGACCCCGCCGTCGTCGTGCCCGACATCCTCGAGCTCTGCGAAGGCCTCCCCGGGTGGCTCCGGAGCCGCATCCTCGACGCCCTGCGGTCCGCCGGCGAACGCGTGCTCAAGGTGGCCCTGGGCCTGATGCAGCAGGCCGGCTCGCCGACCCGTGTGCCGGCCATCATGATGCTCTCCGAGGGCTTCGAAGATCCGCGGCTCACCGAGCCTTTCTGCCGCCTCCTGGGAGACCCCGACTGGTGGTTGCGGGTGACCGCCTGCCAGGTGCTGGGGCAGCTCGCCGACACCCGCGCGGTGCCCTTCCTGGTCCGCACCCTGGAGGATCCGGAAGCGCGCTGGGCGGCGGTCGACGCCCTGGCCCAGATCGGTGCGCCGGAGTCGCTCAAGCCCTTGAGCCAGCTGCTCCGCGATCCACGCCCCGAAGTCCGCCTTGACGTCCTGCAGGCATTCTCGCGCTTCAGCGATCAGCGGCTGGTGACCGTTCTGCAATCGGTGAGCGAGCGCGATCCCGACCTCGAGGTGCGCGAGCGCGCCGGCGAGATCCTCAAGGACCTGGGCCGCCGGCTGGAGATCGACACCCCCGACACCGGCACCAAGACCGACCCCCGGCAGCTCGCCAACCCCATCGACAAGCTGCTCCTCAAGATCCGCGAGATGGGGGCCAGCGACCTGCACCTGACGGTCGGCGAGCCGCCCCTGGTGCGGATCGACGGCTATTTGCGGCGCCTCGACGGTGTCGGACCGCTGGCCCCGGAGCACACCCGGGCCTACATCGCCGGCATTCTCGACGAGGATCAGCAACGGCGGCTCGATGAGGAGGGTGGCCTCGACTTCAGTCACATCACACCCGGGGTCGGCCGCTACCGCGCCAACGCCTACGTCCAGCGCCTGGGCACCTGCGCCTCGTTCCGCGTCATCGCCCAGAAACCGCCGACCTTCGCCGAGCTGCGATTGCCGCCGCAGCTGCGCGACCTGCTCGACTACCACCAGGGGATCATCGTCATCTCGGGTCCTTCGGGGAGCGGCAAGAGCACGACGCTCAACGCCCTGGTGCACATCCTCAACGAGACCCGGCCGGTCCACATCCTCACCCTCGAGGACCCCATCGAGTTCGTCCACTCGGCCAAGACCGCGCTGGTCAACCAGCGCCAGGTCGGCCGCGACACCGAGAGCTTCGCCAGCGGGCTGCGCGCCGCGCTGCGCGAGGACCCGGACGTCATCGTCGTCGGTGAGCTGCGCGACGCCGACACCATGGGCATGGCGCTCAAGGCCGCCGAAACCGGCCACCTGGTGCTTTCGACCCTGCACACCACCAGCGCCGTCCAGACCATCGACCGGCTGGTCGACAGCTTCCCGCCGGAGGAGCAGGCCCAGGTGCGGACCTCGCTCTCCGAGAGCCTCAAATACGTCATCTGTCAGCGGCTGCTGCCCCACAAGAGCGGCCGTGGCCGGGTGGCGGCCTTCGAGATCATCAAGGGCACGCTCTCTATCGGCAGCAAGATCCGCAAGGGCGAGACCTTCCTCATCCCGGGCCTGATGCAGATCGGGCGGCAGCTGGGCATGCGCACCCGCGACCAGGCCCTCGCCGAGCTCGTCGAGGCCGGACTGATCACCCCCGAGACCGCCTGGCGCAACGCGGAGAAGCCGAGCACCTTCGCCGCCCAATGCGATCCGGCGGCCATCGGCGGGGCGGGAGGTGGAGCATGACCGAACCGACCCCCGCAACGCCCGGCGCCGCCGCAAACCAAGCCGGCGCCACGGTGCGGCGCATCGACCGCTTCCTCCAGCTCACCGCCGATCGCGGCGCCTCGGACCTGCATCTGGCCTGCGGCCGGCCTCCGATGTTGCGGCTGTCGGGGCGGCTCGAAGCCGTGCGCTACCGGGTCCTCGACGAGCGCGACTTCGTTGGCCTGATGCAGCCGGCGACGCCGCCGGAGCTGTGGCAGCGCTTCCTCGAGACCGGTGACGTCGATTTCGCCTACGAGGTCACCGACCTGGCTCGCTTCCGCGTCAACCTGTTCCGCCAGCACCGCGGTCCCGGCGCGGTTTTCCGGCTCATCCCGAGCCGCATCATGACGCTCAACGACCTGGGGCTCCCCGACTCGCTGCGCAAGCTGACGCGTCTCAACTCGGGGTTGGTGCTGGTCACCGGCCCCACCGGCTCGGGCAAGTCGACCAGCCTCGCCGCCATCCTCCACGAGATCAACCAGCGCCGCCCGATGCACTTCGTGACCATCGAGGATCCCATCGAGTTCGTCCACCGCAACGACAAGGCATTGATCAGCCAGCGCGAGCTGGGGACGCACACGCCGAGCTTCGCCCACGCGCTCCGCATGGCACTGCGCGAGGACCCCGACGCCATCCTGGTCGGCGAGATGCGCGACCTCGAGACCATCGAGATCGCCCTCGGCGCCGCCGACGCCGGCCTCCTCGTCTTCGGCACTCTGCACACCAATTCCGCCGCCAAGACCGTCGACCGGCTGGTCAGCGTCTTCCCCGCGACCCGGGTCGACGAGGTTCGAGGCATCCTGTCGGCGGTGATCCAGGGCATCGTCGCGCAGCAGCTCCTGCCGCGCAAAGGCGGCGGCCGCGTCGCCGCCGTCGAGCTGCTGCTCAACACACCGGCCCTGGGCTCCGCCATCCGCGAAGGCAAGAGCCACCAGATCCCCGACGTCATCAACGGCGGTCGCCGCATGGGCATGATCGCCATGGACGAGAGCCTTCGTCACCTGGTCGAGCTCGATCAGGTGGAGCCTGGCGACGCGCTCGAGAAGGCTCTCGACAAGGACTCGATGCGCCGTTGGCTGACCGAGCGGGGCTCCGACCTGCCCGCCGACGTCGAAGATCCCGCCGGCTGATACCGGCGAACCGGACCGCGGCAACGCCCGGCGCTCTGGGTGATACTCTTGAAAGGAATTCGGGCCTTGCGCGAGCGCTTGACGCTCCCGACCTCGCCCGAGACCATCTGCCCGTTACTCCCCGTCTCGGAGAGACAGAACCGAAAGGAGCCTCCCATGTCCGTAGCCAAGATCACCGAGATTTCCGCCAGCTCGACCGTCAGCTTCGAGGACGCCATCAAGAACGGCATCGCCCGCGCCGACAAGACCCTCAACAACATCACCGGCGCCTGGGTGAGCGAGCAGAAGGTCCGGGTCGAGGGCGGCAAGATCGTCGAGTGGCGGGTGATGATGCGGGTCACTTTCGTGCTCAACGACTGAGCCGTCAGCGTTCCGATCACCGCCGGCGGACACCGTCGGCGGGCGACGCCGCTCCGATCGCGGGCGGCGTTTTTCTTTGGGCTATGATCGCGGCGACGCGTCTTTGGACCCTAGAGGAACACGAGGAGGACGGTTGATGGCTGGATTCCTGGGACGACGCAGCTACGGCGGGCAGGCCAGCGGCTATTCCCCCCGGCGGGGCGGCAAGGGACGTCTGCTCATCGCCCTCGCCATCGCGGCCTTCTCGGTCATCTCCTACTGCCGGACCCGCGACTACAACGAGGTCACCGACGAGGTCCAGTACGTCGATCTCTCCCCCGAGCAGGAGGTCGCCATCGGTCTCCAGGCGGCGCCGGAGATGGAGCAGCAGTACGGCGGCCTCTACCCCGACCCGGAGGTCCGCGCCTTCGTCGATCGCGTCGGCCGGCGGCTGGTCGAGCGCACCGCCGCCAAGGACACGCCCTACCGCTTCGACTTCCACCTGCTCAACGATCCCGACACGCTCAACGCCTTCGCGCTTCCCGGCGGCCAGGTCTTCGTCACCGCGGGGCTGATGAACGCCCTCGACACCGAGGGCGAGCTGGCGGGCGTGCTGGGGCACGAGATCGGCCACGTCGTGGCCCGCCACGGCGCCGAGCACATGGCCAAGCAGAAGCTCACCCAGGGGCTGACCGGGGCCGCGGTGATCGCCACCTACGACCCCAACGACCCCTCGAGCCAGGGCCACGCCGCCATCGCCGCGATGATCGGTAACCTGATCAACCTGCGCTATGGCCGCGAGGACGAGATCGAGTCCGACGTCCTCGGGGTCCGGTTCACCGCCGAAGCGGGGTATGACCCACGCTCGATGATCCGCGTCATGGAGGTGTTGCGCGACGCCGGCGGCGGTGCCCGGCCGGCGGAGTTCTTCAGCACACACCCCAACCCGGACCGGCGTATCGAGCGTATAGAGGAAGCCATCGATCGCGCCTTCCCCGACGGGGTTCCCGACGGGCTTCAGCGCTGACGCCGCCCCGGCTCAGGCGACCGGTCTCGGTTCAGGCGACATAGACGGTCTTGACGTTGACGAACTCGCGGATGCCGAAGGCGGCGAGCTCGCGGCCGTAGCCGCTCTGCTTGATCCCGCCAAAAGGCAACCGCGGGTCCGACTTGACGAAGGCGTTGACGAAGCAGCACCCCGCGTCGAGCCCCTCCGTGGCCACCCGCTCGCCGCGTTCGAGATCGCGGGTGAAGACCGCCGCCCCCAGACCGAAGTCGGTGTCGTTGGCGATGCGCAAGGCGGCACGCTCGTCCGGCGCCGCGATGATCGCCGCCACCGGACCGAACAGCTCCTCGTCGTAAGCGGGCATCCCGGGACCGACATCGACCAGCACCGTCGGTGGGTAGAACGCACCGGGGCCGTCCGGGACCTCGCCACCCAAGAGGCAGCGCGCCCCCGCGGCGACGCTTTTCGTGACCTGCTCGTGGAGCTCGTCGCGGAGATCGACCCGCGCCATGGGGCCGATGTCGGTGCCCTCCTCGGTAGGGTCGCCCATCACCGCCTGCTTCATGCGCTCGACGAAGGCCTCGACGAAGGCGTCCCGCACGGCGTCGACGACGATGAAGCGCTTGGCGGCGATACAGCTCTGCCCCGAGTTGATGAGCCGGCTGGTGACGCAGGCTTCGACGGCCTCTTCCAGGTCGGCGTCCTCGAGAACCACGTAGGGATCGCTGCCACCGAGCTCGAGCACCGTCTTCTTGAGCAGCGAGCCCGCCTTGGCGGCGACGGCACGACCGGCGGGGCTGCTGCCGGTGAGGGTGGCGGCGACGATGCGCGGGTTCTCGAGCACCTCCTCGACCTCTTTGCCACCGATCAGGAGGGTCGTGAAGAGACCCTCGGGGAACCCCGCGTCGGCGAAGATCTTCTCGATGGCGAGGGCGCAGCCGGGGACGTTCGACGCATGCTTCAAGACCCCGCCGTTGCCCGCCATCAGTGCCGGCGCGGCGAAGCGGAAGACCTGCCAGAAAGGGAAGTTCCAGGGCATCACCGCCAGCACCACGCCGAGGGGCCGGAAGGTCACCAGGCTGCGGCGGGCGTCGGTCGAGATCTCCTCGGGAGCCAGGAAGCCCTCGGCGTGCTCGGCGTAGTAGTCGCAGACCCAGGCGCACTTCTCGGCTTCGGAGCGGCCCGCGGCGAGGGGTTTGCCCATCTCCTCGGCCATGAGCCGGGCGAACCGGTCGCTCTGGTCACGCAGGATGCCCGCGGCGCGGCGCATGGCGGCGGCGCGCTCGGCGAAGCTCGTGAGACGCCACCCGAGGTGCGCCTGATGACAGCGCTCGATGGCGGTGCGGGCCGCCTCCGGCGTCGTGTTCGGATAGGTGTGGAGGGTGTCTCCGGTGGCAGGGTCGATGCTTTCGATGCTCATGCAATCCTCCTGGGGCATCAGCCTACCTCACCCTCCACGGCCTCCTGCCGGAGCAAGTCACGGGCGGCGCGCACGACCTCGCCGACCTCGACCCCCGACAGCCGCGGGCGCCAGGGGGGCCAGCGGCGGCGTCCGGGCAGGATCCCGTGGCGATCACCGACGGGGGCTGCGCCGGGGCTGCGCTCGGCGTCGACCAGGGTCAGGGCGGCGACGCCGAGCGCCGCCGCCAGCGGACCCCAAGAGCTCTCCGCCGCGATCACCAGGTCGAGGGCGGCGACCACTCCCGCCAGGTGCGCCAGGTCGAGATCCGGACCGAGCACCGGAAAGAAGCGGGCCGTCTCCTCGTGCACCCGCACCACCGGCCACAGCTCTTCCGCCGTCGCCAGCAGCAGGACGCGGCGGCCCGGCTCGTCGCGGCGCAGCGCGCGGGCGAGCTCGGCATAGCGCGGCCACGGCCAGACGGCGGCACCGGGCAGGTCGGTGGTCGGAGCGAGGGCGATGAGCGGCCCACCGTGCGCCGCGAGGTTGGCGCGTTCGAGCAAGGCGTGGCCGCGCTCGCGGAGGGCCGGCGGCAGCACCAGCCGCGGCGGCGTCTCGGCGGGCTCGGCGCCGACGGCATCGAGGAGGGAGCCCAGGGATCGGGGCCCCGCCGCGGGCGGTTCGACGGCGGGCGCCAGGAGGAGCCCGCGCAAGCCGCCCCGATACCCCCAGCGACGCGAGATCTTGGCGCGCCAGGCGAGCCACGGGCCGTCCGCGGAAGCGTCGAGATGGATCGACTCGTGGCACTCCGCCGCGCGCACCGCGGCGAGCATCTGCGTCTCGGAGGGGTTGACCGCCACCGTCGCCTCGACCCCCGGCAGCAGCCGCAGCAGCGAGTGGTGCTGAGGCAGCGCCAGCACCGCCAGGGCGCGTCCCGAGGCCGCCAGCGACGCCAGGGCGGGCAGCGTCTCGAGCAGCCCCGCGAGCGTGCGCGGCACCGTCACCAGGGTCCGCGAGCGCGAGGTCACCGCTGCCACCGGCGGTGCAGCCACATCCACTGGGCGGGCCGGCGCCGGATCTCCTCCTCCACTGCCGCCAGATAGCGTGCGGTCAGAGCGTGGACCTGTTCCTCGACACCCTCCTCGGTGTCCGCGGAGGTCTGCGGCGGGTAGATCGGCTCGCGGAAGACCACCCGGTAGCGCCCATCGGGCTCGCCGTAGCCGAACAGCGGCACGACGGGGGCGCCCGTCCGCAGCGCGAGCCGCGCCACCACCGAGCTGGTGCGGGCCGGATGCCCGAAGAAGTCGACGTCGATGGCGTCACCGGGCTGGGCCCGCTGATCGATCAGGATGCCGACCAGGCCATGCCGTTTGAGGACGCGCATCATCCCCCGGGCGGCACCGCGCTTCAAGATCACGCGATTGCCGAACCGCGTCCTCAGGCGGGTCAGGTCGCGGTCGAGGTAGGGATTGTCGAGGGGACGACCGACGACGTCCATGGGCCGTTGATAGAGCCCCACCGGGTGGGCAGCGGCCTCCCACATGCCGAGGTGGGCGCTCATGACGAAGACACCGTGGCCGTGAGCATCGGCGGCCTGCAGGTGCTCGAAGCCCTCGAGGGTCAGCCGCCGGCAAAACTCGACGGCGTCGAAGCGCTCGGCGCTCAGCGCATCGCAGAAGGACTCGCCCAGGAGACGCAAGCTTTCCGCCGCGAGCCCCTCCACCTGCGCCTCGGGGAGCTCGGGAAAGGCCAGCCGCAGGTTGTCGAGGGCCACCCGCCGGCGCCGGCCGAGCACCGCCCAGGCCAGGGCACCGAGACCGCGGCCCAGCTTGCGCGCCCCGGTGTGGGGCAGGGCGCGGAGCAACCCCTTGACCACCCGATAGGCGGCGTACTCGATCCGGTGCCGGACCGGCGCGTCCTTCATCCTTGCTCCAAGAGGCGGTCGACCTCGGCGTCGAGCCAGGCGAAGAAGGCGTCCTCGGGAACGGCCTCGACGGGCAGCTCGGCCAG
>JAGQSE010000344.1 GCA_020439725.1 Acidobacteriota bacterium | reverse complement strand
ACGGGCGAGACGGCGGCGCCTCGGCTTCGAATCAGATCGGCTCCGCATGGCGGCGCCCTCCATGATCGTGGATCAGCTCGGTGCCGAGACGGAGGGCGCCGAGCGTCAGCAGGGTCAGGCTCGCGACGAGGGCCGCAAAGCCGGGACTGGTCACGACGCCGAGAGCCAGGTCGCCGAGGTCGACGAGCTCGTGGGCCATCGTCACCCCGCCGGCGAGACCGCGGCCGAGGAGGTTGACCGCCCCGTGGGCCGTCGCGGCGATTCCTTCCGGAGTGACGGCGCCACCGGCCTGGAAGACCAGCCCCGGCAACAGAGCGGCCACGCCGGCGATCACGACGAAGGCGAAGGTGATCACCAGACGGACCCAGCGGCGCGAGAAGACATCGCGCGCCGGCACGGGAAGACCCGCCCGCTCGAGGACCCGCACGGCGAAGTCGACGGGGAGCGGAGCGGGCGGTAGTGCCAGCAGAGCACGCCCGAGAGCCTGCTCGGCGAGCTCTGTCTGATCGGCGGCCTCCGCCGCCAGCCAGCGCCGGATCTCGCGGCGCAACGTTCTGGACCTGAAGTCGAACAACATCGGGAACCTCCTCGTCCAAGCCACCCTACGCCGCCGAAGCGAAGCAGGTTTCGTGCCCGCGAAATGCGAGATGACTCGGCGTCTTCATGCCTGTGCTGCCACTGCTTCCGGGCTCCAGCCGCCGGCGGTCAGAATGTCCGCCAGCTGCCGTCGTGCCCGGTGGATATGGGTCTTGACCGTGCCCATGGGCAGGTCGAGGATCTCGGCGATCTCCTGGTAGGCCAGCCCCTCCTGGTAGCGCAAGGTCACCACCTCACGATATTCAGGACGAAGCTGGCCCAGGGCCCCCTCGATGGCCTCCGCCAGGTCGCTCATCTCGGCGCTGCGCTCGGGGCTCAGGGCGTCGGTGTCCTGCCAGCTGCTCTGGCGGTCGGAGTCCTGGTCGCCGCCGGGCTCGAGAGGAACGGTCTCGAGGTTCCGCCGCCGCAGGTGATCGAGGGTGGTGTTGTGGGCGATCTTGAACAGCCAGCTCGAGAGCTTTCGTTCGGGATCGAAGGTCGAGAGGGCGCGAAACGCCTTGATGAACGACTCCTGCGCCAGGTCTTCGGCGAGCAGGGGGTCGCGCACCATGCGCAGGATCACCGTGAACACGGGTCTCTGATAGCGCACCACGAGATCGTGGAAGGCCCGTTCGGAGCCCGCCAGAGCCCTCTGCACCAGGTCGGTGTCGGAAATCGTCGCTCCTCCGTTCCAGGAACCCGCGAAGCGAGCGGGTCGGGGCAGCCTACGGCGGGTGTCGCCGACAGGTTTCGCCGGCTCCCCCGCCTGCTACAATCGCCTCCGCCGCGGAGCTCTTGGGACCACGGCGAGCATACAATCCCGCCCGCGGGCCACGTTCCGGAGCTCTACCGACCCGCTCATCCATCCGCCCAAGCCGGCGCCTCCAACATCTTCCCGGACCGAACCATGCAGCCAATTCCAGGCCTCGTCTCGTCCTTCGCGCTCCCTTCGAACTCCCGGTGGCTGTCGTGAGCCGCCTCGACGTCGCCATCGAAACCGTGCGTCGCGCCAGCCTGCTGGCCCGGCGGGTGCGTGCGGAGCGGGTCGATGGCCAGGCCCTCGCCAAGCAGGACCGCTCACCGGTCACGGTCGCCGACTTCGCCGTCCAGGCGCTGGTCAGCCTCGATCTCGGCGAGCATCTGCCGGGGGATCCGATCCTCGGCGAGGAGGCCTCGGCGCAGCTCCGCGACGCGGACAACCGGGAGCTGCGCGACCACGTGGTCGCCGCCGTCGAGCGCTTCCGGCCGGGTGCCGGAACCGAGGCGGTCCTCGCCGCCATCGACCGCTGCTCGGCGCCCGCCGGTGCTTCCGGGAGCTTCTGGACCCTCGACCCGGTGGACGGTACCAAGGGCTTCCTGCGCGGTGGCCAGTACGCCATCGCCCTGGCGCTGATCGAGGACGGCCGCGTCGTGCTGGCCGCCCTGGGCTGTCCCGAGCTCCTCCTCGATCCCGAGCGCCCCGAGGCCGGCACCGGCTGTCTCCTCGCCGCCCGGCGGGGCGGTGGCAGCCGCTGTTTCGACCTCGATGGCAACGACCTGGGCCCCATCTCGGTCACCCCCACCACCGACCCGGCCCACGCGGTGTTCTGCGAGTCGGTCGAGGCGGCGCACTCGGCCCACGACCTCCACGCGCGCATCGCCGCGCGGCTCGGCGTCACGGCCCCGCCGGTGCGCATGGACAGCCAGTGCAAGTACGCGGCGCTGGCTCGCGGCGAGGGCTCGATCTATCTGCGCCTGCCACGCACCGAGAGCTACCAGGAGAAGATCTGGGACCACGCCGCCGGCGGTCTGGTCATCGAGGAGGCCGGGGGCCGGGTCACCGACGCCCGCGGCCGGGACCTCGACTTCTCCGCCGGCCGGACGTTGTCGAACAACTACGGCATCGTGGCGAGCAACGGCCGGTTCCACGATCTCCTGATCGCCGCGGTGACGGCCGAGCTCGACGCCGAGCCGGCTTGACGACCCGCGGCCTGCCGGCTCAGAGCACCAGCACGAGGATCAGGACGCCGAGCAGCACACGGTAGACGACGAAGAGAGTGTAGGTCTGCCGCTCGAGCCAGCGGAGCAGCCAACCGATGACCAGGTAGGCGGACACCGCCGCCAGGACCGCGGCGAGGGCCATGGCCGCGAGCTCGGAACCCGGCGGCGGCGCCTGGGCCACCTCCCACAGGTCCTTGGCCGCGGCCAGCAGCCCCACGGGTACGGCGAGGAGCATCGACAGGTGAGCCGAGGCCGGGCGATCGAGCCCGGTGGCGAGACCCGCGGTCATGGTCACCCCCGAACGCGACGTGCCGGGTAGCAGCGCCAGCGCCTGGGCGAGACCGACCACGACACCGTCGCTCCAACGCACCTCGCCGACATCACGGCGCCGCGCTCCAACTCGATCGGCCCAGAGAAGCAGCAGACCGAAGAGGATCGAGTCGACGGCGATGACCACCGGGCTGCGCAGGGTGGTCGAGATGGCGTCGTAGAAGAGCAAGCCGCAGACGGCCACGGGGATCGTCGCCAGTGCCACGATCCATCCCAATCGAGCCTCGGCGCTCCAGGTGCGGGGTGGCCGGGTGATCGACCCGAGGCCCGCGCGGGTCACCCGCACCAGCTCCGCGCGGAAGTAGAGGATCACGGCGACGAGGGTGCCGGTGTTGACCGCGACGTCGAAGTGCAACCCCTGATCGGCCCAGCCGAAGACGTGGGGCACCAGGATCAGGTGCGCCGAAGAGCTGATGGGCAGGAACTCGGTGACGCCCTGGACCAGCGCCAGGACGACGATTTGCAGCAGGCTCATGGACGTCTCCGTGCGCCGGCGCGCGCGCACGGCAGGTCGGCGTTTCGGCGCTATACTACCGCGGCCGGACCGTCCATCCCGCCGCCCTCCCACCCGCGGCGGTCATCCTCATCCGACACGACAGAGGCATCCCGGACCCTATGAAGAACCTCCTCATCACCGGTGGCGCGGGCTTCATCGGTGCGAACTTCGTGCGGCTCGCGCTCGAGGACGAGGCCCTCGCCGCGCGGAACGTCCGCTGCGTCGTCATCGACAAGCTGACCTACGCCGGCAACCTCGACAACCTCGCAGAGTTCGCCGAGCACCCGCGCTTCGCCTTCGAGCGTATCGACATCGCCGACCGCGACGAGATCCATCGCGCCTTCACGCTCTACCCGCCGGTGGCGGTGGTCAATTTCGCCGCCGAGAGCCACGTCGACCGCTCCATCGACGACGCCAGCGCCTTTATCCGCACCAACATCGTCGGCACCTTCGAGCTCCTCGAAGCCACCCGGCGTCACTGGGCGAAGCTCGAGGGCGCAGAGCGCGAGGCCTTCCGCTACCTGCAGATCTCCACCGACGAGGTCTACGGGTCGATCCCCGAGGGCTCGTTCACCGAGAGCTCCCCGCTCGATCCCTCGAGCCCCTATTCGGCCTCGAAGGCGGGTGGCGACCTGCTCGTCGGCGCGTTCAAGAACACCTACGGGATGGACGCGCTGATCGTCCGCGCCTCCAACAACTATGGGCCGCGGCAGCACCCCGAGAAGCTGATCCCGC
>JAGQSE010000343.1 GCA_020439725.1 Acidobacteriota bacterium | reverse complement strand
TCGCTGCCGCCACCGGGACCGGCGATGCCGGTGACGCCGAGCCCCCAGGTGGTTCCGAGGTGGTCGCGGACACCCTCGGCGAGGGCCCTGGCCACCGCCTCGCTGACCGCGCCTTCGCGCTCCAGGACGTCTTCGGGCACCCCCAGCAGCTGCTGCTTGAGCCGGTTCGAGTAGACGACCACTCCACCCTCGAAGTAGTCGCTGCTGCCGGCGATGCGGGTGAGGCGCTCGGCGATCAGCCCGCCGGTGCACGACTCGGCGGTGGCCAGGGTCTCGCCGCGCTCGACCAGCAGGCGACCGACCACCGCTTCGAGGGGCTCGTCCTCGAGGCTGTAGACCGCGGACCCGACGAGCTCCGCCAGCCGAGTCTGCATCGCCTCGAGGCGGTGACGGCGCTCCTCGGCGCTGCCGACGGCGGTCACCTGGATGGTGATCTCGGCGGGCTTGGCGAGGACGGTGACCGATTCGCGGCCGAACTCGCCGTAGGCCGGGGCGATGAGCTCCTCGAGCTCGGACTCGGGAAGACCGGCGACCTTGAGCACCCGCGTCTCGCGGCTGACGCCCTCGGTGTGCTCCTCGAGCCAGGGGATGACATAGACCTCGGTCAAGCCCTCGAGCTCGCGCGGGACGCCGGGGAGAAAGAAGACCGTCGTCCCCGCCTCCTCGAGGCGGAGCGCCGGGGCGGTCCCCCAGCGGTTCCACAGCACCTCGGCGCCGTCGATGACCTGCGCCTGGCGGCGGTTGACCGCGGCCATGGTGCGGCCGAAGCGGCGGAACTTCTCCTCGATGTCGGCGATCACCGCCGCGTCCTCGTGGAGCCCACGGCCGACGGCCACCGCGGCGGCCTCGCGGGTGACGTCGTCCGCCGTCGGGCCGAGACCGCCGCTGACCAGCACCAGGGGAACGGTGTCGATCATCGAGCGCAGCTCGCGGGCGACGTCCTCGACGGAGTCCCCGACCACCGCCTTGCGCCGCAGCTCGACCCCGTAGCGGGCGAGGACGGCGGTCAGCTTGAGGGAGTTGGTGTCGAGACGGTCCGTGCCCAGCAGCTCGCTGCCGACGGCCAGGAAGGCGGCTCTCATGGCCGCGATCATAGGGGCCTCCGGGCGAGCTGGCAAGGCGCGACCAGCGGCCTTCGGGGCCCTGTCACGGCGGCCCGGCGGAATTGACAGCCTTCGGTGCGGCCCGTAGGATCTCGTCCTCCCATGAACCATCGAAGCACTGCGTTCCTCGCCCCGATCCTCCTCGGCAGCCTCGTGCTCCTCCTCCCGCCGGCCGTGACGGCGCAAGACGTCGCCGCGGCCCACGGTGACGGCGAAGTCCTCGCCCTGCGGAACGAGTCCGCGACCATCACGACGGCCTCCGGGGAGGCTCGTCGCGTCGCGCTGCCCGAGGACGTCCGGACCTCCGCCGTGGTCGCCGGCAAGACCGGCTGGTGGCTCGCGGGAACCGTAGAAGCCTCCGGCGAGCCCGAGGCGCTGTGGCTGGCCAGCCTGGAGGCCGGCCACTCGCGGGTCTCCCCATGGCCGGTGCCGGCGAGCCGGCACTCCCTCGAGCGCTTTCCCGTGCCGCTGGTCGCCGGCGGCGAGCTGGTGGCCCTGGCCTGGCTCGAGGGCGATGGTGAGCGGAGCCTGGCGGTCCGCGCCGCCCTCCGCGACGGCGACGGCTGGGCGGAACCGGTGACGGTGTCTCCTCCCGGCCCCGGCAGCCAGGTGGCCCTCACCGGCGTGGCCCTGGGCGCGGGTGATTTCCTCCTCGCCTGGAGCGCCTTCGACGGCGAGGACGACGAGATCGCCTGGAGTCGCTTCACCGACGGCGCCTGGACCGAGCCCCGAGCCCTCCACGGCGGCAACGGCATCCCCGACGTCACCCCGGCCCTGGCCGTGGTCGACGGTGTACCCACGGCGGTGTGGAGCCGCTACACCCCCGCCGGTTACACGCTCTACGGCGCCCGCTGGCAGGGTGACGGCTGGGTCGAGATGGGCCCCGTGGCCGACGCCGGCACGCTCTTCCCCACCTTCGCCGAGACCTCCGGCGGCCCGCTCCTCACCTATCGCCGCGCGGTTCCGCGCAGCTGGGCGGTGGCCCGCGTCGCCCCCGGCGGCGCCGCCCTCGAGACCGCGGTGAGCGAGGCCACGACCCGACCGGTGCCGCTCTCCGCCGACGCCGACGGCGTGCGGGTCCTCGGCGGCTCGACCGAGGAGATCGAGCGTCTCGTCTGGGAGAAGACCCCGTGACCCGGTTCCCTCTGCGCCACAGCGCCCTCGGCTTGCTGCTCCTGCTCCTCGCCCAGGGGGCCGCGGCGCAGACCCACTATCTCGCCTTCGGGGACAGCATCACCGAGGGCTTCGGTGACGACTCCGGTCGCCGTGAGAAGGGCTATCCGCCCCGGCTGCAGGAGATCCTCGCCGATCGCGGCGTCACCGCGACGGTGGACAACTTCGGTCTCGGCGGCGAAACCACCGCCGAGGGCCTGTCCAGGATCAACGGCGTCCTCAACCAGGGCGGCGACGTGCTCCTTCTGATGGAAGGCACCAACGACATCGGCCAGCGGTTGTCGCCGGAGTCGATCCGCTTCAACCTCGCGGAGATGGCCCGGCGCGCCGAGGTCCGTGGCATTCAGGTGATCCACGGCACGATCATCCCGCGCTACCCCACCGCCAACTTCGACGGCAGCAACCGCATCACCGGCGCGTTTGCCGGCGAGGTGCGCGAGATGGCCTGGGAAGGCGGCCGCGGGCTGGTCGACCCCTTCGAGGTGTTCATCACCACGCCGGGGGTCTTCGACGAGCTCTACCTCGGCGGCGAGGATCGCCTGCACCCCAACGCCCTCGGCTACGATCTCCTGGCCGAGATCTTCGCCGACGTCCTGACGGACATGGATACGGTGCCGCCGGTGACCGGCCTGGTGAGTCCCGAGGACGACGCGCAAAGCGTCCCCGCCGGGACCGCCATCGCCATCGATCTCTATGATTTCGGCGCGGGTCTCGACACCACGGCGACGACGCTCCGGATCAACGGCGCCGACGTCGCCGCCGACATCACCGGCGACGCCACCCGCCAGGAGATTCGCTACCAACCCCCGGAGCCCCTCTCCGGCGTGGTCTTCGTGGCACTCACCGCCCGCGACCAGGCCTCCCCCGCCAACACCTTCGACCGCACGGTGATGCAATTCGTCATCGCCGGCACGGTCTTCCTCCGCGGTGACATCGACCGCGACGGCCGCGTCGACGGCGCCGACCTCGTTGCCTTCGCCGTCCGCTTCGGAAGCCAGCGCGGCGACGCCCGCTACCGCGCCTTCGCCGACTTCAACGGCGACGACGCCGTCGACGGCCGCGACCTGGCGATCCTGGCGTCGAATTTTGGGGGGAATGCGAGTTAGGGGTCAGGGAGCGGCCACGGCGCTGGGTACTCTTTTTCGGAGTATGCAGGACCTCGAGGCAGGATTGGGGTTGTCTCAAGCGTTCTTCCTACGAGGAGACCCACTGCATCGCAACGCTGGCCGCCTGACCAACCTGGCCACTTCCTAGGAGGAAGGTCAGCGACCCCCTCCAGGCGGCGCATTGTTGCGCATTGTTCGAACGACTCGCGCTGTGGCACCTGCAGCCACCAGTACAGCGAACGCGATGGGGACCGGCCAGCCACCAACGCCGAGAAAGGTAGCACCCGCCAGAAGACCAAGCATGCCGCCCTCCGCACTCTGAGCACGCTCGGTCGCACTCAGGCTTGTGCGCTGGCTAGCGGCAGCGATGCCTAGGAAGCCAGCGAATGTTCCGGCGAGGCCCAGGAGCTCGGTTGCCCAGTCCTTAGCCTTGTCATAATCAGTGGTTTTAGGGCATCCCTGCCCTGTGGATTGATCCTTGCTACCTGCATCCGCAGCAAGACGTGCATGCTTGGCAAGATCAGCCAGCAGAAGCCAGCCTCCGATGGTGAACGCAAAGACGAGGACGAGCGGCCAGGTTCTGGCCCACAGCTCAGATAGGCTCATCTAACACTCCCTACTTAAGGTTCCTGCCCTATCAACGACAACGATTCAAGCTGCCTCGTTGCCGCACAACTCTCGAAATCAGCAGCGACGCGCAAGGCCGTCAGCTGCATTCCGCTTCTAGGCGACGATTGATTTCATTTTTGCGACTGCCGACAATTCTTGCCGAGCCATGATCGGCTTAGAGCTTTCCATACTCGTAGCGACCCTTGATATTAGCGGCGAGATAGATGCCCTTGGAATCGGCCTGCATTATCTCGCCGAACACACATTCCTCGACGTTGTAATAGACGTAGGTATCGCCCGACTTGAGAAACCGTACGTATAGCTCCTGCGCGTCAGGATCGTAGCCTATGGCTTCGATGTTCGACGAGTCGACATAGATCATCTCAGGCATCTGGCGCTTTCCTACCTGTACTTCTATTGCTATTGATGTTGGCGGATGCGGATTGGGAGCGCCAGTTCGCGAGCGCCTGGGAATACAATTGCCCGTCCGGTCGCGGGGCGGTCTGCCAGGCTTCGGGCAATTTCGGATCGTCACCGACCGGCTTCTGTCGTGCCTTACGGACGCGGACCCTTGACGGAATCGGCATGACCTCGCCAAGGAAGATTCCCTCCCCCGTGCGTAGTGATGGCAGTTGTTCGATCAGACCACCGAGATCATCCGGAGCAGCCGCAGCAACCTTTGTCCGGTCGGCTGAATTCGTGAGTCGCAAAGCTAGCAAGGAACCGCACTGGCTTAGCACTGCGCTGTCGATCTCCGAAGGACGCTGTGTGACGAGCATCAGGCCGGCACCGTATTTGCGACCTTCCTTCGCGATCCTGGAAAGCGTTCGGTGAGCGGAAGTTTCGCCGCCTTCGGGAACAAAACGGTGGGCTTCGTCTATCACCACCAAAAGCGGCTGCTGGCGTCCCCCGATCGGAAGATCCTGCGCCCAAAACAACATATCGTACACAACCCGGAGCATGGTCCCGACAATCGTGGGCAGGACTTCCGACGGAAGGCCCGAAACATCGAAGATAGTGATCGGCCTGTCATGACCCACCCAGTCCCTTAAGAGGGAATCCAGATCGCTTTGGACGGTACCCTCCACGGTTGGCTCAAGCCCACCGCCGGGCGTGAACAGAAACGAGAACCGGGCGTCCTTGAGCCGGCTGCGCATAAGGTCGAGCTGGCGTTCGATATTGCGCTTGCGGCTATTCTTATAGGGCGGCTGGTTATAGGGGCTTGCCGCTGGATAGCGGGCCGACTTCAGCTGAACAGCGTCGCCAGCTTCCTCGGGATCGTTGGCATCCGCCTTCCGCTGGTTCCCGGACGTTTTGAACGTGAGGCGTTCAAACTTGTCCAACTCGTACCAGAGCTGCTTGATACTGAAAGGCACGGGGGAGTCAGCCGTCAGCGTTTCCGGAAGTGGCGGTATATTAAGATTTTTCGCGGCCTCTAACTTCATATCCAGAACCTTATCGCGAATAGCTGCTTCGTGATTCGGTTGGAGGCCACCGAGCGTGAGCTCTTGAAGCTCAAAGAAAGGAAGCGCCCAGAATGGAACCCAGAGGGGCTTCTCTCCCACAGCTTCATTCGGCCGTATGCGGAATACTCGCGCTTGATCGCCAAGAGCTGTCGCGTACTCTCCATGCGGGTCAATGACGATGGCACGTGCATTGGGCAGGCTGCCGTCGGAGACGGTTTCAAGCAGCACGGTGACAAGGTTAGACTTCCCGGCACCGGTTGAGCCAATGACGGCTGAGTGCCGGCTTACCAGACCGGGCACACTTAGGTCGGCGGAAATTCCGGAAGCGGCAGCGATCTGACCAACGGAGATCGTGCCCCTCTCTTCCTTGGACCAGCCATAGATGACCTTGAGGTCGTCGTTTGTCACAAGGTGCACCTCATCGCCGACCGTAGGATACTGACCGACCCCTCTTTCAAAGTCACCGCCAAGCCCTTCGCCGAAGAGGACTATTGTCATCCATCGATAGCCGGAAAGACGCGGACGCGAATCCGTTTCGAGCACCACGCCGAATTCCTGTTCGGCGCTGCCGGGCGGAGCGGCGTCGGCGCCGACTTGGGTACAGACGGCATACAGGTTCGTGTAGCCGAGCGGGACGCGGAAGAAGCCGCCAATCTGTCCGACGCGGTAAGACTCGCCGCTAATCATCACGAGCGTCGAAGGCATATCCTCGCGAAGCCGAACGCGGACAACAGCGCCCGTTACGGATGCTACCTGACCAACGAATGTGGGATCAGTCAGCGGCATCGCGCGTTACCCTGCGGTCATGGCTTCGAGGAACGCGGAGAGACGGGCAAAGTCGCCTATCTTCATTCTCCCCAATTTCGCAGCGTCGCCACCTGCGGGCTCTTCCTCCTTTAGCTCGAACACTGTGGCCATGAACGTAGGACTTTCAATCGGCACCCAAGGCGCGCGTCGCCCACCGATGATGCCGCTTTCCGGACCGACGACAATCATATTGGGCCGCTGTCCTGCGCGCTTAGCCAGGTCGGCCTCATCGGGCGGTTCATCAAATTGCAGGGCGTAGACATGAGTCCGCGGCCTGTTTTCCAGCGCTCCGAAGATGAGATTGTTGATGTGCTCGTCGCCGAAGCTAAACCCGGCGACAATCAGGAGCGCATCATCCTGCTCGAGAAAGCGACTCAAGCGGTCGGTGAACGCAGCATAGGGTTGCTGCCTGGATTCGTCGTACTTCTGGAATGACGGATAAATCATCTCGCCTGCCGGATCAGGCTCGCCGCGGATAACTCGGAAACGGCCATCCTGCTTGATGCGCCGCCATGTAACGGAACCATGCATCTTCCACAAGCGGGTCCACGTGGCTCCCGGTGCAGACTCCTTCCTGCGGAGACTGTCAGGGTGAAAGAAGGGACGGTGGCTGCCAACAAACCCATCGAACAAGGGAATGCGCTCCGTTTCCATGCCATGCTCGATGAGGACATCGTAGTTGACGGTAAAAATCTCTACCGGAGTTTGTCGCGATGTCTTCGCAAGCCATCGAGCGAACTGCTGGTGGGGAAAGTTACCCTGGATCGTGGTGAGGTCGGGAGTAACGACTCGGGCGATAGTCTTTCGGACAGACTCCTCCAGCTCTTCGAGCTCGCCCTTGTTCAATCCGGCCAACGTATCGGCGTTTCCGACAGCGCTCACCATCATGCGTAGCCGGGACAGCACGTTCTCGACATTCGGGTCCTGGCCAGTCTGTTCGCAGTGCGCTTCGACCAAACGCCAAGCCCGAGCGTACTTGTCGCCCAGAGCCGCGGCATCCTTCTTGGCGATCACCGTGAGTCCGGCGACCGCCGGTATAAGCGGCTCCACCTTGCTCTTGTCGGTAGCGGATGGGACCCGCACAGCACAGGACGTGCCGGCGCCGAAGAAGAATGCGATCGGCTTGTCGTGCCGCGCCAGATGGTCGCGGAAATCGGCGAGAGTCTTCTGTGCGTTGTGCGCTGGTTGCTCGTTGATCATGGCGTGCCGACTGGAAGGATCGCCCCGTCCCAGCGGTTGACCTTCAAGAGGTTGTTCTCGCGTCAAGCCATCGTTCATCTTGTGCGAACAGGTTTGTGGGCGATGCGGGCGAGCTCGACCTCAACTCGACACTGCAACCACCAATTAACCTAGACGACACGGGTACCTAGGCGCTCTAGCTTTCACTCTCCCACAAGGTTTTTCTATTCTACTCCTGTGCTTCTGCGATAGTCAATTTCCGAAGGTTCCCAGGCATTAGAACATAGGATGCTGTAGCATGTTCCTGCCTATCGGCCTCCCCTGCCGCCCGGGCGCTCCTGGCTGGGAAGCGACTTTCTGCGATTCGGGTTCGGCAACGGTGATGAGGGCTACCTATACCTCAACCCACATGGCGCATAAGCTGATCGACAGCTGTTCGCATAGGCAGTGTGCGTGTAGACTGCCGAACTCAGCCCACATCGGCCGAGAGGAGCGGACGGTCACGCGGGTCCTGATGCAGGGTAGCCTGAGCCTTGACAGCTACACTGCTCCCCTACCACCGGTCCTGAGTGCAAAAATCACGACGCCGTCCCGCTGGAGCGGGACCTCGGCGCTTTACCCACAGCTCATCTTGAGTTTCCCACGCTGCAGCATGGGAACGAGGGGAGCCTAGGGAAGCCGCTGGCTGGCGAGGCTACTCGACCCGCCCGACGATCAGCGGCGGGGCGGTCGCGTCGTCGGCGATTTGGAAGCAGGCGGTGGCGCGGGAGGCTAGGGTGGGGTCGGGTTTGCGGAGGTGGAAGCGGGCTAGCTCGTCGCCGGGGCGGACTTCGTCGCCGATGCGGTGGAGGATTTCTAGGGAAACGCCGTGGTCGATCTGGTCGCCGGGGACTCGGCGGCCGCCGCCGGATTCGCCTAGAAGGAAGCCTAGTTGCTTGGTGGAGGCCGCGGCGAGCTTGCCGGTGCGGTCGGCTTTGATGGGGAGGATCTCGGGGGCGAGGGGTAGCTCAGGCTTCTTGACCCAGGCGGGATCGGCGCCCTGGGCGAGCATCCAGCGGTCGAAACGCTCGCGGGCGGTGCCGGTGGCGATGGCACGGTCTAGGTCTTCGCGGTTGAGCGGCCTGCCGAGGATCTCCGCGAGCTCTAGGCAGAGCGCGTAGGTGACCTCCATCAGGTCCTCGGGGCCGCGGCCCTCGAGCGCGTCGAGGGTCTCCTGCACCTCGCAGGCGTGACCGGCCCAGCGGCCCAGGGGCTGGTTCATGTCGGTCAGGATCGCGCGGGCGGGGGTGCCGAGGGCGATCGAGGTGCGGACGAGCATCTCGGCGAGGCGCTGGCCCTCTTCGAGGGTCGGCAGGAAGGCGCCGGAGCCGGTCTTGAGGTCGTAGACGATACCGGCGGCGCCGGTGGCGAGCTTTTTCGACAGGATGCTGGCGGTGATCAGTGGCAGCGACTCGACCGTGCCAGTGACGTCGCGGAGGGCGTAGAGCTTGCGGTCCGCCGGTGCGATGTCGGCGGTGGCGACGCCGACGGCCATCGAGACCTCGTCGAGCAGGCGGAGGGTCCGCGCGCGATCGAGCTCGAGGTCGAGGCCGGGGATCGCCTCGAGCTTGTCGGCGGTGCCACCGGTGTGGCCGAGGCCGCGGCCGGTGAGCATCACCACCGGCAGATCGCAGGCGGCGAGGAGCGGCGACAGGACCAGCGAGACCTTGTCACCGACCCCGCCGGTCGAGTGCTTGT
>JAGQSE010000342.1 GCA_020439725.1 Acidobacteriota bacterium | reverse complement strand
GGGGACAGCGCCGCCCAGTCCGAGTGGGCCCTGGTTCCGTTCCTGGTCAAGCGGCCGGACCAACACGAAGGAGAGATCTCGGACGCCCCGGTCGCCAACATCGACATCGTTCCCACGATCCTCCAAGCGGCTGGTCTGCTCACCGACGCCGCGAGCGATCCGCGCCTCGAGGGCTTTCCCCTCGACCAAGCGCCCCCCGACCGGCTCCGCCGGGTCTTCCTCAGTGGCAAGAACATCCCGCTCGCCGCGGATCTCCTCGAGGAGCGCGACCGTATCCTCGCCTGGAAGCTCGCCACCTTCGGCGACGGCTCCGACCCCGACGCGATCTACCAGAAGGCCTCCCCACGCCCCGACCTTCTCGGTCGCCCCATAGCCTCGTTGCCTCCCAACCCCACCGGCCTCCGCATCGTCCTCGACGACGCCGAAGGCGCCACCAAGACCTTCAGCTACGACCCTGCCTCCAGGTGGATTCCCACGCTGGTGAAAGGAACGGTGATCTCTGAGCGTGCCCTGACCGAGCCGGGTCCGGTGGTCGCCATCGCTGTGGACGGCATCATCCGGGCCACCGTGCGAGCTCACGCGGTAGAAGAGGGGCGGTGGCGGTTCGAGGTGTTGGTGCCGGAGGAGGCGGTCTCGGCTGGATCCCTCCTTACCGTCCAACTCGTGAGCGACCTCCCGGTCACGGCGGACGCGGGCTGACCGGAATCGGACGCACCGGGCGGATCGGCACCAGGCCGAGCCTCAGTCAAGACTCTTCCATGGACCCGAGGCTACCGGCAGCGACCACCACCGACAGATCGCGTGGAGGTGGGGCCACAAGCGGTTGGGCCCATGAAAAAGACCCGGCAGGTCAATGCCGGGTCTCGATCGAGGCACGTTGGGGCTGGCGGTTGTCTAGGACTCGCTCGCCTTGACCTTCTTCTCGTAGTCCACGAACTCGAGCACGGCCATCTCGGCTGCGTCGCCTTTGCGGGCGCCGAGCTTGATGATGCGGAGGTAGCCACCGGGCCGATCGGCAAAGCGCTTGGCGAGGTCGTCGAAGACCTTGCCGACGTCGTCGCGGTCGGCGAGCCACTTACGGACCTGCCGGCGCGAGTGGACGGTGTCGGTCTTGCCCTTGGTGATCACCTTCTCGGCGATCGGACGCAGGTCCTTCGCCTTGGCGAGGGTGGTCACGATCCGCTCGTGCTGAACGAGCGATGCGAGCTGGTTGCGAAACAGGGCGCGACGGTGGGACGTCGTGCGGCCGAGCTTGCGGCCCTTCACTGCGTGACGCATGGCAGAGTCTCCTGGCTCAGGCCCCGACAGAAGCCGGCTTGTCAGGCACCGACATCCCGAAGCTCAACCCGAGCCGTCCGAGCAGCTCCTGGAGCTCCTCGAGGGATTTCTTGCCGAAGTTCTTCGTCTCCAGCATGTCCTTCTCGCTGCGCTGGACCAGGTCCCGCAGTGTGTGGATGCTGGCGTTCTTGAGGCAGTTGGCGGAGCGCACCGACAGGTCGAGCTCGTCGATGGGCTTGCCGAGCAGCTCGTCGAGGGCGGCGAGCTCCTGGCTCTGGCTGTCCGGGCTCTCGTCGCGCAGGCTCTCCTCGGCGTCGATGAAGATGCCGAGATGCCCCTTGAGCATCATGGCGCCCAGCGAGACCGCCTCGACCGGCGAGACGGTACCGTTGGTCCAGACCTCAAGGATCAGGCGCTCGTAGTCGGTGGTCCGGCCGAGGCGGGCGGCCTCGACACGGTAGTTGACGCGCCGCACGGGGCTGTGGGTGGAGTCCATCGGAATCCAGCCGATGCCCATCGACTCGTCGAAGTTGCGGTCGGCGCTGACGTAGCCACGGCCGAGCTTGACCTGGGCGCGTAGCTTGAGGTGGCCTTCCTCGTTGAGCGTCGCGATGTGCACGTCGGGGTCGATGACCTCGATCTCCGGCCCCCCGGTGAAGTCACCGGCGGTGACGACACCCGGACCCTGAACGTCGATGCTCAGGATCTTGGGCTCGTCGCTGTGCAGTCGGATCGGGATCTGCTTGAGGTTGAGGACGATGTCGGTGATGTCCTCGACCACGCCGGGCATGGCGGAGAACTCGTGCAGCACCCCTTCGATCTGCACGGCGGTGATCGCCGCGCCTTCGATCGACGAGAGCAGGCTGCGGCGCAGCGCATTGCCGATCGTCGTGCCAAAACCCCGTTCGAAGGGCTGCGCGATGAACCGGCCATAGCGCGGCTCCAGGGTCGTCGTATCTATCTCCAGGCGCTTGGGGCGCTGGAAGTCGTTCCAAAGCATGCGGTCTCCTTCGTCCTTCGATCACCCGCCCTAGCGGCTGTAGAGCTCCACGATGAGCTGCTCCTGGATGGGCAGCTTGATGTCCTCGCGGACGGGTAGACGCAGGACCTTGCCGGCGAAGTTCTCGGGGTCGAGCTCCAACCACTCCGGGACGCCGCGACCGCGAGCGGTCTCGACGCTGGCGCGGACGAACTCGTTCTTGCGGCTCGCCTCGCGAATCACGATCTGGTCGTTGACACGAACCTGGTACGACGGGATCGTCACCTTGCGGCCGTTGGCATGGACATGACCATGGCGCACCAGCTGCCGGGCCTGCGCGCGCGAGGCGGCGAAGCCCAGGCTGTAGACCACGTTGTCCAGCCGCCGCTCGAGCATCGCCAGGAGGTTCTCACCGGTGATGCCCTTCTGCCGATCCGCGTTCTTGAAGTAGAGGCGGAACTGGCGCTCGAGGACGCCGTAGATGCGCTTCACCTTCTGCTTCTCGCGAAGCTGCAGGCCGTAGCCCTGGATGCGGCGTCCGCGGCGGGTACCGTGCTGACCGGGCGGATAGTTCCGCCGTTCGATCGCACACTTCTCCTTGAAACAACGGTCGCCCTTGAGAAATAGCTTCATCCGTTCCCGGCGACAAAGCCGGCAGACGGGTCCCGTGTATCGTGCCACTGTCTTGTCTCCTTCAACGGGGCATGCGAACGGCGGTACCGTACGCCGCATCGCCAGAGTGCCCTCGCTTGCTCATCCCGTGTCGTTCTGGCTCCGATCACACCCGGCGCCGCTTGCGCGGCCGGCAACCGTTGTGCGGGATCGGGGTCACGTCGCGGATGGACTTGATCTCCAATCCCGTCGACTGCAGGGCGCGGACGGCCGACTCGCGGCCGGCGCCGGGCCCCTTGACCAGGACGTCGAGCGTCCGGAGGCCCATGTCCTTGACCGCGGACCCCACGTTCTGTCCGGCCACCTGAGCGGCGAAGGGCGTGCCCTTGCGCGAGCCCTTGAAGCCGATGCGACCGGCAGAGGACCACGCGAGCGCGTTCCCCTCGGGATCCGAAATACTGATCAGCGTGTTGTTGAAGGTCGCCTGGATGTGCGCCACACCGTGGGGCACGACCCGCTTTTCCTTCTTCTTTCCGCCCTTGCGGTCCTTCTTGCCTGCAGCCTTGGCCATATCGTGTTCCTACCTTACTTCCTGACCTTCTTCTTACCGGCGACGCTCATGCGCTTCGGTCCCTTGCGGGTACGGGCGTTGGTGTGGGTGCGCTGACCGCGCACCGGCAGACCCTTGCGATGACGGACGCCGCGATAGCACCCGATTTCCATCAGGCGCTTGATGTTCTGGCTCCGCTCCTTGCGCAGATCGCCTTCGACCTGCACCTCGTCCTGGATCACCTTGCGGATCCGGCGAACCTCGTCCTCGGTCAGATCCTTGACCTTGGTGATCTCGGCCACGTCAGCCTTGGCGAGGATCCGCTTCGCGATGGTACGGCCGATGCCGTAGATGTACGTCAGACCGATCCAGACCTGCTTCTGCTGGGGGAGGTCCACCCCGGAGATGCGTGCCATATCCCGTTACCCCTGTCGCTGCTTGTGCTTCGGGTTCTCGCAGATGATCCGCACCACGCCCTTGCGGCGTACCACCTTGCATTTGGAGCAGATCCGCTTCACAGATGCGCGTACTTTCATGACGTCCTCTTTCTTCCCGTCGCTCGACGACCGTCAGGACCGGAGCCGGTAGATGATCCGGCCTCGGGTCAGGTCATAGGGCGACAGCTCCACCAGGACCTTGTCCCCCGGCAGGATGCGGATGAAATGCTTGCGCATCTTCCCGGAGATGTGGGCGAGCACCTGGTGGCCGTTCTCGAGCTCCACCCGAAACATGGCGTTCGGCAGCGGCTCGATGACCACCGCCTCTACCTCGATCGCTTCTTCTTTCTTCGACAAATCCTCGATCCTTCCGCCCCGTCTCAGGAGGCCGCTGGCGCCTGGGGAACTCCCAGGATCCTCGGGCCCGACTCGGTGACCGCCACCGAGAACTCGAAATGAGCCGACAGCGAGCCGTCTTCCGTCCGGGCGGTCCAGCCGTCCGAATCCATCTTCACGCGCGGTCCGCCGGCGTTGACCATCGGCTCGATGGCCAGC
>JAGQSE010000341.1 GCA_020439725.1 Acidobacteriota bacterium | reverse complement strand
GCTCGATCGATCCCGACTCCTTCTCGTCGTCCTCGCCCTCTCGCTCCCCGCCGCCGTCGGTTGCGGCGACCGAGAAGCGACCGACTCTGCGGCCTCGATCGCGACCTCCCCTCCGCCGTCGGCGACGGCCCGGAGCGTCGAGCCTCCGGAGGCCGTCGCCTCCGACATCCGATTGGCCTCGGCCTCCGGTGGGAAGGAAGACGGTGAATACGATTCCAGTGCCGAGGCGCGGGAGCTGATCGCGGCCTACCACTCGATTCGACTGACGCCCGAGCAGGAGCAGCTGAAGGTCGAGGCGCTCTCGACGATCCCCGCCCCGTGCTGCGACAAGAACCCGCTCGCCACCTGCTGCTGCCCCTGCAACATGGCGAAGGCCGCCTGGGGCCTGGCCGCCCGGCTGATCGTCGAGGAGGGGGCGGGAGTCTCCGAGGTGCGCGAGGCGACCGAGGACTGGCTCCGGAAGATCAACCCCGACGGCTTCACCGGTGACGCCTGCTTCACCGGCGGCTGCAACCGGTCCTTCGAGCACAACGGATGCGGCGGCATGAACGAGTCGCGAGTCCTGTGAGCCGACGCGCCGAGCGGCCGAGCCGCCGAAAGTCCGGGACGCCGTTCCTCGTCATGGCCGACGTTCTACGGCGGCTCTGCCGTCGACCTCTTCCGCCCGCCGAGACGACTGCTGGCCAACGCCACGCCGAGAAGGGTCGCGCCGATTCCGACTCCGGCGACCGCAGAGATCTTCTCGCGAAAGAGCACCCATCCCAGGGTCGCGGAGAGGGCGGGGGTCAGGAGCGTGAGAGCATTGAGCGGGTTGAGGTCCGTCTTCCGCAGGAGCAGGTACCACGCCAGGGACGCGCCGGCGGAGGCGACGAGACCGAGGTAGGCGAGGCCGAGGAGGAAGCGCAGGGAGCTCCAGGGCACCTCGGCGGGGCCCTCCGCCAGGCGGCTCCACAGGAGGAGGGCCGCGCCGCCGATCGTGTACTGCCAGGTCACGGCGGTGAGGGCGTCGACCCGGGGAGCCAGGTAGCGCATCAGGAGGTTTCCGCTCGCCATGCCGACGGCAGAGGCCAGGGCGAGGAACAGGCCGAGGGTCCGGGACGAGCCGTTCCCGACGCTTCCTCCGAGGGTCAGGGCCACGCCGAGAAGACCCAGGCCCAGGCCGAGGGCTCCAGCGGGCGAGAACCTCTCGCCGAAGAGCAGCGCCGCGAGGGGCGCCGCCAGCAGTGGTTGGGTATTGGCCAGAACCGCCGAGAGCGTCGGTCCTGCGAGGCCTACGCCGAGGAACATCCCGGCCAGAGCGAGGGTCGTGCTGGTGAGCGCGAGGGCGAAGAGCCACGGCCAGGATCCCTTCGGCGGTCGCAGCCGACCCAGGGGCGCGGCGACGAGAACGAGCAGGAAGGCTGCGGCGAGAGCGCGGAGGGCGGCATAGAGGAGCGGCGGCACGAGCCCCTCCGTGCCCTTGATGGCGACGAAGCAGGTGCTCCAGACGAAGACGATGCCGAGGCCGGCGGTGCTGGGACCGAAGAAGCGGCGCCGGAGGACCGGCGGTGGGGATCGCTGCACGAGGACTCCGAGGTGGACCCCGTCACCCTATCTCCCCGGCGGCCCGGCCCGGCATCGAGCTTCCGGTCAAGTCGAGACGAAGCGCGGCCGAAAGGTCGTGTCGAGGATCAGGACTTCCCGGTTCGGGAAGTCGTCCCAGGGCTCGGCCGAAAGGGGTTCGGAGGCGACGACGACAGCGCGATACGGACCGCTGGAGTCGCAGGGCCGCCGGGGACTCCTGGTTGCGCAACGCGGGCATTGGCAGCGCTCGCAGATCTCGCACCGATGTCGCTGCCGGCGCCAGATCCACGCGAGAGGGTAGTCCCAGCGCGAGACCAGGAGGCGCTGACCGTCGGTCAGGACGAGGTTCAGGGCCGGTCCGGATCCGCCTTCTTCGCGGCACCTCGCCGCGAGCTCCGCCAGGCAGGTCGCCAGGCCGACGCCGAGGCGTTCGAGACTCGCGGACACTGCAGGACCCGACGATCGCAGGCGACCGAGGATCCACAGAAAGAGGAGCTCGCTGTCGGTCTCACCCCGGCGATGGCTCATGAGGTCGTCCGGCGTTTCCGACTCCATCCAGGGTCCGATCCGGTCGAAGGCGGTCACCTCTCCGTTGTGCGCGAAACACCAGCTGCCGAGTGTGAACGGATGGGTGTTCGCCAGCGTCGCGGTCCCGATCGTCGCCCTGCGGACATGGGCCACGACCGCTCGAGAGCTGATCCGTTCAGCATCCCGAGCGAACTCCAGGTCGGCCGAAGCTGCTCTGGCCCGGCGTATCACCGTCGGCGCCGCACCGATCTCGTTGCCGTAGGCAGCGATCCCCCAACCGTCTCCGTTCGCCCGACCGCTGGAGTCTCGACGAGACTGTGTCAGCAAGGCATTCTGTGCTTCGACCAGTCCACATTCGACCTCCGCGGCGTCGGTTGCGAAGAAGGTGTAGAGACGGCACATGAGAAACTCCAGCGATTCCGAGAGAATAACCCCGGATCGCCGGTGGCGAGGCCAGGAAAGACCAGGCTCCCCTCGTATCGGCCCACGATCCGTGATCGGCGGCGAAGATGACGGGAGAGAGAGAATCTGCACGGGAACCGAGGAGGCTGGCGATGCCGATGCTCCTCTCTGTGGTCGCTGTCGTCGGCTGGATCGCGCTCGGTGAGGTCTCGTCCGGCGCAGGAGAGAGGCGAGTCACCGAGCTCGTGCGGGTGATCCGAGGCTCGGGCCTGGCTCTCGCTGCAGCGTTTGCGACGATGTTCCTTCTTCGCCAGCGGCTGTTCGCGGTTCCCCGGATCGACGACGGTGAGTCTGGTGCCCCGACCTCACGAGGGGAACGCGATGCCGGTTGGTTCGTCGACCTGCGCTGGCTGGCGGCCGCCGTCACTCTGGGTTTGATCACCTGCGCCCGTCCCGAAGCTCGGGGGCACCTGATGGTCTGGTGGATCGGTCTGGTGGTCGCGAACCTGGTCTTCCTCTCGACGTCGAAGCTCTGGCGTCACCACGAGACCCAGATCGTGATCCAGGCCTCGGTGGACCTGGTTCTTCTCACCGGTTTCCTCAACGCCTCGGGAGGGCTCGAGAACCCCCTCTACATGGTCTTTCTCGCCTTCGTGATCCTGGGCCGGGTCCTCGTGACTCCCGGCCGGGCGAGCGTGGTCACTGGACTCACGATGGCGGCCTTCGCGGTCCTGGCCTTCGGGGAGTACCTCCACGTTCTCCCCCATCACCCCAACCTGTTCTTCCCCCACGTCGAAGCATTCGAGGCAGCGGGGGCGGATCACGGCGAACACGGCCACGAGCTGGTGCACGCGGCCTATGACCTCTACTTCGTGCTCGGGAGGGCGATCCCCTTCCTCCTGGTTCTGCTCCTCACGGACGTCTTTCTCTTCAAGGTCATGCACCGGATCCGGAGGGACCGGGAGCAACTCGAAGAGGCCGCCCGCGCCGCCCGGCTCGAGCGCGAGCGCCTGGAACGGGTGGTCGACGCTGCGGAAGTCGGGCTGATCGAGGTCGATGACGAGATGGGCGTTCTCTGGTTCAGCGAGAAGATCGGGCTCTGGTTCGGCTGGGGGACCGCGGATCTGGGCCGGTCGTGTCCGCAGGACTCGGAGCCCGATGCTCGGCCAGCGTGTGTCGCCGGGAGAACGCTCGAGTCCGGGCAGACCGAGAGCATGGAGCGCGCAGTCGCGACGGAGCACGGCGAGAGGTGGTTTCGGCACGTCGCTGCCCCGGTGCGCGGTGACGATGGGCAGGTCGTCGGAGCCGTCGAGGTCGTCGAGGACATGACCGCCCGCCGTGCTCTCGAGACCGAAGCCTCGCGGGCTGCGAAACTGTCGGCCCTGGGAAGGATGGCGTCGGGAATCGCCCACGAGGTCGGCAATCCGCTCGCCTCGCTCTCGACCCGGCTGCGCCTCCTGGAGCGGCGGGAGACCTCGCCCTTCGTGGCCGAGAGCGTCGAGGTTCTCCAGCGGCAGGTCGACCGGATCGCCCGGATCGTCGAAGGAGTCTCGCGCTACTCGAAGGTGGGTCGACGGGAGCACACCGTCTGGGACCTCGAAGACCTCGTGGAGGAGACGATCCAGGTCGCCCGATACGACAAGCGGGCCCGAGGTGCGGAGCTCCGAGCGGAGATTCGATCCCGGGGAGCACGGATTCGGGGCTCCAGGGACCAGGTCGGTCAGATCCTCCTCAACCTCGTGCTGAACGCCCTCGATGTGACGTCGCAGGGGGGCGTCGTCGATGTGCGGCTTCGACTGCGCGCCGGGCAGGTCGAGGTCCGGGTCGAGGACGAGGGCCCGGGGATTCCCCCAGAGGATCTCGAGCACGTCTTCGACCCGTTCTTCACCACGAAAGACGGAGGCTCGGGCCTCGGCCTCTATCTGTCGTCCGGCTTCGCCGCTGCCCACGGCGGCAGGATCGGCGTGGAGAACCTCGCCCGCGGAGGCGCTCGATTCACGCTCGTCCTCCCTCTGGCGAGATCGCCCGAGTCCGCCGCCGGACCAAAGAGCTGACCAGAGGCGCGACTCACGGGCGGTTCTCCGGGTCCCGGAGCGAGGATCTCGCGGGTACGGGAGCAGGGGCGGGTTGGGCCCGGCACGGCTCTTGCTGCACTTCTTCCCCGTGACCACCACAGGGGGTGGTGGCGAGTCGGGAGGAACACCGCGAGGGCCCAAGCGATGGACTGGTCGAGCTGGCACGGTGGAGGAATGTGGCTCTTCTGGGGAGGGGTCGTCGTCGTTGCGACGCTGCTCGCCTGGTGGGGCAACCGGAGGATGACGAAGGCGGCCCGCGAGAGAGGCCGCCGCCGAACGGGAGGTCAGCATGACGACTCGGCATCCGCCGACTGACGAGCTTCCCCGAGGGTGGCAGACCATCCAGGGTCGGGTGACGGGCGCGGTGACCGTCGTCTTCCTCGCGACCATGGCAGTGTTCCTGGTCGCGTCCTACCGGGCGGAGAGGGAGCGCCACTTCGAGGCGACTCTCGACCACTTGAGCGAGACTCTTCGAGCGCTCACGGTGGCGGCCCCGTCGACGGCCGGGATCGACGCGGCGACCCTTCTCCGGATGGAGTCGAGCCTCGGCGAAGCGGTCGGTGTGGAGCATCGCCTACTGTGGCTCGATCCCGCGGGAAGCATCGCGCTCTCCACGGATCCGGAGCTCACGGGGCGGCCCCTGGACGAGGTCTTCCGCGTGGAGAGGACCCGTGAAGGGTCGGACTCCGAGCTCCGGCTCGACTCGCCTCGTTCCGGAAGCTGGCTGGCCGCCATCCGGGAGCTCGGTCCGAAGGACGACTCCGCTTCGCTCGTCCTTCTCCGGGATCGGGCGGCCAGCGAGTCGTTCGCTCTCGGCTTCGTTCGTCTGCACCTTCTCCATGTCCTCTCGACGCTCCTCGCCTTCGTGGTGCTTCTCCACGTCGCCGGGAAGAGATACCTCCGAGATCCTCTCGGAAAGCTCGCACGCGCGATCTCCGGGCTCGAGAGCGGTGCGCGAGGAGCCGATCTCGATTTCGGCCGCAACGACGAGATCGGTTGGCTGGCGCGTCGCTTCGACGCGATGGTGCGGAGACTCCACACCGAGACGAGGGATCGCGTGCGCGCGGAGAAGCGTGCGAGCGCCGCAGCGGTGGTCTTCCGGCTCGGCACGGAGCTCGTGGAACCCCTGGGCTCTCTCGAGCGCCACATCGCCTACATCGACGCCCTCGGCCAGCGGGATCCCGAGATCCGTCGGGTCTCGGAGGAGCTGAGAGGAGATCGCCGAACCGTCCTCGCGGTGCTTCGGCGCCTCGAGGAGACCGTGGCCGGCTCGACCGAGGCGGAAGATCGAGGAGTCCGCGACGAGTCGGGGAGCCCGGAGCCCACCGAGGCACCGACCCATTCCTAGAGAGCTCGGACGGCGGAGCTCGGTCTCGTTCCTGCGAGGACAGATTCGGGGTCGTTCTCGCAGTTCTGCAAGAGATGTGGCCGGGCGGTTCCCCCCTTTTTCGGGACTCGGGCGCCCTCGGAAGGTGGAACGGCTCTTGCTTCGGATGAAGGTCATGGCGAACACGGAGGATTCGAGCCGGGTGCCGTCCTCGTCATCGTGCTCTTCAGAGCAGTTCGAGACGAGCCTCGGTCGAGAGCGCCCGCACTCGCGCAAGGAGGTCTTCTCGTGACGGGGGCCGCCTGGCCGCTCCTGGTCCACCTCGCCGTGGCGATCGGTCTCGCGGCGGGGATGATGGCCGTGTCGCATCTTCTCGGCGAGCGCCACCGGGAGCGGGCGACCGGTGAACCCTACGAGTCGGGGATCGTCGGAACCGGAGAGCTCCGGGGCCGCCTGTCGATCAACTTCTACGTCGTCGGCCTGCTCTTCGTGATCTTCGACCTCGAGGCGGCCTTCCTCTTCGCCTGGGCCATCGTCGCCGTCGAGGCCGGCTGGGCCGGCTACGCGGGCATGCTGGTCTTCCTGGTCCTCCTCGGCGTCGGCCTGGTCTACGAGTGGCGCCAGGGAGCGCTCGACTGGGGCCGGACGCGCCGGGCCATCGAGCGGGCCCTCGCTGCCCGGGAGTCCAGCCGGCGACCGGTGACCCTGGCGGGCGTTCCCTTCGAGCGGGGGACCCCGGTCGGGACGAAGGGGCGGCGATGACCCGCTGGACCCTCACCCGGGCCGACGAGGATCCCGCACCGCGGGCCGGCCACCGCCGCTTCGACGACGCGATCGAGAAGTTCCTGGCCCTGGCCCGCCTCGACGATCTGGTCGCCTGGGGACGCAAGAACTCCATGTGGCCCTTCAACTTCGGCCTCTCCTGCTGTTACGTCGAGATGGCCACGGCCCTGACCAGCCGCCACGACATCGCCCGGTTCGGGGCCGAGGTCATCCGGGCCACGCCCAGGGAGGCCGACGTCATCGTCATCGCCGGCACCGTCTTCCGCAAGATGGTCCCGGCGATCCAGCGTCTCTACGAGCAGATGATGGCGCCGCGCTGGGTCGTCTCGATGGGCTCCTGCGCCAACTCCGGCGGCATGTACGACATCTACAGCGTCGTCCAGGGGGTCGACAAGTTCCTCCCGGTCGACGTCTACGTCCCCGGCTGCCCGCCGCGTCCCGAGGCCTTCATGGAAGGCCTGCTGCTCCTGCGGGAGGTGGTGGGCCACGAGAAGCGGCCCCTGGGTTGGTGGGTCGGCGACCAGGAGGTCGTGAAGCCGCCACCGATCTCCCGCCGCGACAGCAAGCGCGAGGAGCGGATGCGGGCGACGAACCTGCGGTCCCCCGACGAGATCTGAGCGGATCGAGAAGCGACCGACGAGAAGCCCGAAGACAGCGAGAACCCCGATGACGAGCCCCGGATCGAGCCCTGCCGACGCGCCGAGCATCCCGCACGAGCGGCCGGAGATCCTCGGCCAGCTGGAGCGGCGCTTCGGCGACGAGCTGGGCGCCGGCTTCCGGGTCCAGGCGACGGTCGACGGCGTCCCGACCGTGTGGGTTCCCGCCGGCGACGCCGAGCGGGTCCTGCACCACCTGAAGCTCGAGGTCGAGCGGCCCTACCCGATGCTCTTCGACTTGACTGCGATCGACGAGCGGTTGCGCGGCCATCGCCGCGACCAGCCGGCGAGCGATTTCACCGTCGTCTACCAGCTCCTTTCCTTCGACCGCAACGAGGATCTCCGGGTCAAGGTGGCCCTCGCCGGCGACGCCCCTTCGCTTCCCTCGGTCACGTCGCTCTGGTCCTGCGCCGACTGGTACGAGCGGGAGGCCTTCGACATGTTCGGGGTCCGGTTCGAAGGCCATCCCCACCTGCAGCGGATCCTGATGCCTCCGACCTGGAAAGGACATCCGCTGCGCAAGGACCATCCGGCCCGGGCGACCGAGATGGAGCCGTTCCGGCAGAGCGAGGCCCGCCAGGAGGCCGAGCAGGAGGCCCTGCGCTTCCGGCCCGAGGACTGGGGGATGAAGCGGGGGGACGACGATCACGATTTCCTCTTCCTCAACCTCGGCCCCCAGCATCCGGGAACCCACGGGGTCCTGCGCCTGGCGCTCCAGCTCGACGGCGAGGAGATCGTCGACGTCGTCCCGGACATCGGCTACCACCACCGGGGCGCCGAGAAAATGGCCGAGCGCCAGAGCTGGCACACCTTCATCCCTTACACCGATCGGGTCGACTACCTCGGCGGGGTGACGAACAACCTGCCGTACCTGTTGGCCGTCGAGCGGCTGGCGGGGATCGAGGTTCCTCCGCGGGCCCGGATGATCCGGGTGATGCTCGTCGAGCTCTTCCGCCTGGCCAGTCATCTGGTGTGGTTCGGGACCTTCGTCCAGGACGTGGGCATGCTCTCCCCGGTCTTCTACATGTTCGTCGACCGGGAGCGGATCTTCGACATCGTCGAGGCCGTGTGCGGGGCCCGCATGCACCCCGGCTGGTTTCGGATCGGCGGCGTCGCCCAGGACCTGCCCCGGGGCTGGGACGACCTGGTCGGCGACTTCCTCGACTACCTTCCCCGGCGCCTCGACGACTACGAGCGGATGATCCTGCCGAACCGGATCTTCCGCGACCGCACCGTCGGGATCGGCGCCTACACCCGGGAGGAGGCGATCGACTGGGGGGTTACGGGGCCGGGACTGAGGGCCTGTGGCTTCGGCTGGGACTTCCGCAAGGAGCGGCCCTACTCCGGCTACGACGAGCTCGACTTCGACGTGCCCATCGCCGAGGGAGGCGATTGCTACGCCAGGGCCGAGGTGCGCCTCGAAGAGATGCGCCAGAGTCTGCGGATCGTCCGCCAGTGCGTCGACGGCATGCCGTCCGGCGAGACCAAGGCCGACCATCCCCTGGCGACCCCGCCGCGCAAGCCGCGGACGATGGAAGACATCGAGACCCTGATCCACCACTTCCTGTCGGTGAGCTGGGGTCCGGTCATCCCGCCCGGCGAGTCCGCCGCGACCATCGAAGCCACCAAGGGAGCCAACGGCTACTACCTGGTCAGCGACGGGGAGACCCGTCCCTACCGCGCCCGGATCCGGACCCCGTCCTTTCCCCACATGCAGATGGTGCCGTGGATCAGTCGGGGGCATCTCGTCCCGGATCTCCTGGCCGTCCTCGGCTCGATCGACTTCGTCCTGGCGGACATCGACCGATGAGGAGAGGGCGATCCATGAACGACGGGAGCCGAGTGAAGTACCCCCGAAAGGGGCGGCGCACGGTGGAGCAGCGATGCTGAGTCCCGAGGAGCGAGCGGACCTCGACCGGGAGCTGGCGGACGGCTTCCCCACGGCCCGCTCGAAGTCGATCGACGCGCTGAAGATCCTGCAGCGCCACCGTCGCTGGGTCTCCGACGAGGCCCTGGTGGATCTCGAGGCCTACCTGGGCCTCTCCCGCGCCGAGCTCGACAACGTCGCGACCTTCTACAACCTCATCTTCCGCCAGCCCGTCGGCCGCCACGTGATCCTTCTCTGCGACAGCGTCAGCTGCTGGATCTGTGGCTACGAGGGGATCCTCGAGGCCCTGCGGGAGCGTCTCGGCATCGGTCTCGGGGAGACGACCCCCGACGATCGCTTCACCCTCCTGCCGATGGCGTGCCTGGGATGCTGCGACGGCGCGCCGGCCCTGATGATCGACGAGGACCTCCACCGGGACCTGCGCCCGGAGGGCCTGGACGAGCTCCTGGAGGCGTATCCGTGAGCACCCGCGAGACGCCTCTCACGCGCAACATCCGCCCCGGCGAGGCGCCGCCGGACCGGGCGGCCTACGAGCGGGCCGGCGGCTACCGGGGCCTGCGCAAGGCCCTGTCCATGGAACCCCCGCAAGTCATCGAGCTGGTGAAGGTCGCCGGGTTGAGGGGACGGGGCGGCGCCGGCTTCCCGACGGGCGTCAAATGGTCCTTCGTCCCCCGGGGCGAGGGCGCGCCCCACCCCAAGTACCTGGTCGCGAACGCCGACGAGATGGAGCCGGGGACCTTCAAGGACCGCCTGCTCCTCGAAGGCGACCCCCACCAGCTCCTCGAGGGGATGATCGTCGCCGCGTGGGCGATCGAGGCCGACGTGGCCTACGTCTTCCTGCGCTGGGCCTACCGGAAGGCGGCCCGGCGCCTCGAGCGGGCGATCGCCGAGGCCCGGGAGGCCGGCTACCTGGGGCCGGACGTCCTGGGCACTGGCTGGGGCCTCGAGATGCACGTGCACGTCAGCGCCGGCCGCTACATCTGTGGCGAAGAGACGGCGCTGCTGGAGGCGATCGAGGGCAAGCGCGGGTGGCCGCGGATCAAGCCGCCCTTCCCGGCG
>JAGQSE010000340.1 GCA_020439725.1 Acidobacteriota bacterium | reverse complement strand
GGCAAGGAGCTGGTGGCGAAGGCGATCCACCATCACTCGCGGCGCGCCGACGGCCCGTTCATCACGGTCAACTCCGGGTCGATGCCCACCGATCTCATCGAGAGCAACCTCTTCGGTCACGTCAAGGGTGCTTTCACCGGCGCCGTCGCCAACAAGAAGGGGCTGTTCGAGCTCGCCGGCCGCGGGTCGATCTTCTTCGACGAGATCGGCAACGTGCCCACCGAGACCCAGGCGAAGCTGCTGCGGGTGATCCAGGAGAAGGAGTTCATGCGCCTCGGTGGAGTCGAGACGCTCACCGCCGACGTGCGCATCATCGCCGCCACCAACGCCGACCTCGACGAGATGGTGCAGGAGGGGACCTTTCGCGAGGACCTCTACTACCGGCTCAACGTCATCACCCTCCAGCTGCCGCCGCTGCGCCGGCGGAGCGAGGACATCCCGCTCCTCGCCCAGCACTTCCTCGCTCACTACGCCGAGGAGAACGACAAGGTGCTGCGCGAGATCTCGCGGGAGGCCATGGAGCTGCTCCTCGACTACCACTGGCCGGGCAACGTGCGCGAGCTCGAGAACGTCGTCGAACGCGCCGTGGTGTTGTCCACCGGCGAGGTCCTCGACGTCGACCTGCTACCCATGTCGGTGCGCCAGCCGCCGAGCAACGACCTGGCGCCGGCGCAGCTGCCACCGACCGGTCTATCGCTCAAGGAAGCGGTCACGGCCTATGAGCGCCAGCTGATCATCCGTGCGCTCCAGGCGTCCCGCGGTGTGCAGAAGCACGCCGCCGAGCTGCTCCAGGTCAAACCGACCACGCTCCACGAGATGATGAAGCGCCTCAGCATCTCGGTCGACAGCATCCCGACGAGCTGAACCAATCCGCTTCCTCCTTGCGGGCGCGCTAAGATGTCGCCGCCCGTTGGAGAACCACCATGCGCAACACCGTGCTTGCCCTCGTCCTGCTCGTGCCGATACTCGGCGCCGGTGCTACGGCCCACGCCCAGGGCGGCGAGGTCCCCGCGCCGCCACCGGCGGTGGCGCACCCTCTGCTTGCACCCCTCACCGACGACGCCCGCATCGGCCTCACCGACCTCGATCCGAGCGTGCCGTCGCCGGCGGACTTCCTCGGCTATTCGCTGGGCAGCCGCTTCACTCGCCACTTTCGGGTCGAGGACTATCTCGAGCGTCTCGCGGCGAGCAGCGACCGTGTCCGTCTCGAGCGCTATGGCGAGACCTACGAGGGGCGGCCGCTCTATCTGGTGACCATCAGCACGGCGGAGAACATCGCACGTCTCGACGAGCTACGCGCCGACGCCATGGCGCTGGCGCATCCCCAGGACCTGTCCATGGCGCAGCGGACCCGATTGCTCGACCACCATCCGGTGATCGTCTGGCTGGCCTACGGCGTCCATGGCAACGAATCCTCGAGCACCGAAACCTCGCTGGCCGTGGCCTACACGCTCGCCGCGGCCCGCGGCGATCTCGCTGACGCCTTGAGCCAGGTGGTGGTGATCCTCGATCCGCTGGTCAATCCCGACGGCCGCGAGCGCTATCTCCAGGGTTATCTCGAGCGCCGTGGTCGCGAGCCGGATGCCGCTGCCGATTCGATGGAGCACGTCGAGGAGTGGCCCGGCGGCCGCTTCAACCACTACCTCTTCGATCTCAACCGCGACTGGACGTGGATGACTCAGCAGGAGACCGAGCAGCGCATCGCCGCCTACCGTCGCTGGGAACCGCAGGTCTACGCCGACTTCCACGAGATGGGGCCCGACTCGTCGTACTTCTTCCCGCCGCCGGCGCAACCGGTCCTCCGCGACATCGACCGCCGCACCGTCGCCTGGATCGACACCTTCGGTCGTGCCAACGGCAGCACCTTCGACTTCTACGGCTGGCTCTACTACAAGGCCGAGGTCTTCGATCTCTTCTACCCCGGCTACGGTGACAGCTACCCCTCGCTCCGCGGCGCCGTGGGCATGACCTACGAGGTCGCCGGCGGTGGCCGGGGCGGTCAGGTCGTCGAGCGCCGGGATGGCAGGTTGACCCTCGCCGACCGCATCGCGCGCCACTTCACGACCTCGCTGGCCACCGTCGTCACCGCCGCCAAGAACCGTCGTGCGCTGCTGTCGGACTTCGTCGCTTCGCGTACCCAACCGATGCTCGATCCGGTTTCGACCTTCTTCTGGAAACCAGAGGACCCGGAGTCTCGGTCCTTGGCAGATCTGCTGCGGCACCATGGGATCGAGGTCCGCCGGCTGGCCCGCGGCACCGAGGTGAGCGCCGTCGAGGTGTCGAGCGGCAAAGCCACGACGGTCCAGCTACCCGCGGGCAGCTACACGGTGTCGACGGCCCAGCCGCTGGGGGGACTGGCCCGGACCCTGTTGAGCCGCGAAGCGGAGATGCCCGCCAGCTTTCTCGAGCGCCAGCGTGAGCGCATCGACAGCTATCGCGACACCGAGTTCGCCGACATCACCGCCTGGTCGCTGCCCCTCGCCTACGGCGTCGAAGCCTGGATGATGAGCGGTGAGCCCGAGGCGACGGAAGCCCTCGAGCCGCCGGTCTCCGGTCTCCGCGGCAAGGGCGACTACGCGTTCCTGGTGCCGCCGCAGGGCTACGGCGGGTACCGCTTCGCCGCCGGTCTCGAACGCCGCGAGGTCGTCTTTCGGCTGGCCCTCGAGAGCTTCGATCTGGGCGGTGAGAGCTTTCCCGGCGGCACGCTGGTGATTCCTGCCCTGGGCAACCCGCCCGAGCTGGCGGAGATCCTCGAAGACCTGGCTCGAACGGAGGAAGTCCAGGTGGTCCGGGTGGCCACCGCCTTCACCGACCGCGGGATCTCCCTCGGCTCGGACCAGGTGATCGCCGTCTCCCCGGCGCGCATCGGTCTCTTGGGTGGCCCCGGGGTCGCCCGCACCGCGCACGGCGCGCTGTGGCACCTCTTCGACCGCCAGCTCGGCCTCCGCTTCAGCCGCCTCCAGCTCGACCAGCTCGGCCGCATCGACCTCGACGGCTACGACGTGCTGGTCTTCCCCGGCGGCGACGCGGAGGGAACCTTGGACGAGGGCGCCAAGAAGCGCCTTGCCGGCTGGGTCGAGGACGGCGGCTTGCTGGTCACTTCCGCCGACGCCCTCGGCCTGCTCCACGACCTCGAGCTCTCGTCGGTCGAAGAGTGGCAGCCGGAGGGCCACGGGACCGACGCCGGCGAAAGCACCGACGACCCGGAGGCTCCAGCGATGGCGGAAACGCCGCCGGGCAACGGCATGAGCGAGGGCGACGACGAAACCCACGGCGGAAACGTCGCCGACCGCCCCCTCGACGTGCCGGGGGCCGCGGTGGCGACGGATCTGCGAAGCGGCAGCCCCCTCGGCACTGGAATGCGCCACGGGCCGGCGACGTTGATCCTGGGTGATCGCGTCCTCGAAGCCACCGGCGACCCGCGGCAAGACGTGCTCACGGTGCGCGCCAACAGCCCGGTCATCGCCGGCTTCGCCTGGCCCGAGTCCGCCGAGCGCCTCGCCGGATCGCTCCTCACCAGCGTCGAAACCGCCGGCCGGGGCCGCGTCGTGATCTTCGCCCAGATGCCTCCCTTCCGCGGATTCTGGCGCGCGACCACCCCCCTGCTGCTCAACGCCGTGCTCTACGGCCCGTCGATGATCGAGGCAGGGGCGCTTCCCTGACGGCGGGCATCCGGGGAATAGATCGGCGATGCCGACGGTTGTCTTCCCGGCGGAGACAAGGCACGCCGCGAGTTGCGAAGATGCCCGAGATCGTGTAGCGTTCACCCTTCGCGCTCGTTTCCGGCGTGCCCGCGGATCGGCTCGCCGTCCGACGACGAGCCCCGAAATCGCCCGGTGATCCTCGGCGGGGCCCCGCGCCCGACGCCGTCAAGACTTCGAAAGAGGGTACGGACCGTGAAGAAAGACATTCATCCGGAACTGCACATGGTCGAGGTGGTTTGCGCCTGCGGCAACACCTTCATGACCCGTTCGACCAAGGACGAGCTGCGGCTCGAGATCTGCAGCGCTTGCCATCCCTTCTTCACCGGCAGGCAGAAGCTGGTGGACTCCGCCGGCCGCGTCGAGCGCTTCCG
>JAGQSE010000339.1 GCA_020439725.1 Acidobacteriota bacterium | reverse complement strand
TCGGGGCTGGGCGAGCGGTAGAAGGTGCCCACGATGGGTGAGGGGATCGTGTAGAGATCTTCCTCCGGCGGCGCCTCGGGAAGAGCCTCGGCTCGGGGTGCGGCCACCGGAGCGGCGACGGAAGCGACGAGCGGTGTGGCTACCGCCGGAGGAACCGCGGCCAGGGTAGCGGGGGCGACCGCGACCGGGGCCGCCACCGGCGCGCTCTGCTTGCCGTCGATCTTGAGACGGAACCCGGAGCGTTCCAGCTCGATGCCCTGCAGACCGCGCGCCGAGACCAGCTCGACGAGCTCCTTGATCTGTTCGAATGTCAACACGTTCGGACTCCCCGTTGCTTCCGCTGCGACAGGACCGCGCGGTCCTGCATCAGAGATCGTCTTCGAGCAGCAGGCGCGCGCGACGCAGCTCGAAGCGAGCTTGACCGTAGTTTCCCTCGTCGCCAAGGACGAGGAGGAGAAAGTAGTCCTGGGTCACCGCGCTGACCAGGAGGGTCACACGATCGGTGATCAAAGAGAACTGATCGAGATCTCCCACCGCCAGCTCGCGGTGGTCGTCGGAGATGGAGCACACCTGGAGCAAGAGCTCGGCGGCGAGGGTCTCGAGGTCGATGGACGGATCCGAGCTCACCGACTCGACCGGCATCCCGTCACGGCCGACCAGGGACAGCGCCATGGCGCCGGGGATCCGGTTGCTGATCGAGTTGAGACGTTCGAGGTACATCGTTCGCCCTCAGGCCCGCGCCTTGATCCGGCCGAGGTAGTTCTTGAGAAGCAGGAGCTTGCGCTCGGTGAGCCCCGAAGCGGCCGCCGCCTCGGGCCCCTGGAGAAGATCCGCCGCGACCAGCTCGTGGCTCTCCTCGGTGCCGCGGTCGATGGTCGCGAGACCCGCCAGGGCCACCGGGTGGCCGGGCTCCTCGGCGAGCACCTTGCGGAAGATCCGCTGAGCCAGTTCGGGATGTCCTTGCTGCAAGTAGAGCTGCCCCAGGGTCGCGGTCACCGGTTGCGCTTCGACGTCGAGATCTCGGAGCTCCGCTTCCTCCTCCACCGCGATGTCGGTGTCGTCGTCGGCGAGGTCGAAAGGCTCTGGCGCCGCCGCACCCATGGGGGCCTCCTCGAGGGCCTCGGAGGGCGCCTCGAAGGCCGGTTCTTCCGGCTCGAAAGCCTCGAGGACCATCGCGGGCTCGGGCTCCTCCTGGGGAAGCCCTTCGTCGGCGGTCTCGTCGACGGCACCGTCGATGGCGGCGACGTCCTCCGCAGACGGGGAGACCTCGGGGAAGACGTAGCGAACCTCCACCGACGATGCGGCTGAAGACGCGTCGAGCGAAAGCTCCTCTCCCACCGCCACCGGCATCGGCGGAAGCTCGAAGATCTGTCCCATGTCGGTGCGGACCGGCCGGGGCGGCTCGAGATCGAAAAGACCTTCGGCGGCCGACTCGGGGTGTACCGGCTCGGCGGCGAGATCGAAGGGCTCGTCTGAGGCGGCGGCCTGCGGCGGGGAGGAGGTCTCGACTCCCTCGTCCTCACGGACGCCGAGGACGCTCTCCGGCCCTGGAACTTCTGCGGCTTCGAGCTCTACGGGACCTGGCGCGGCCTCTTCGACCACGTCCTCGCCCCGGAACAATCCCTCCGCGCCCAAGGCCCGCTCGTACCGGAAGCGATCCTCCCTGCTGTGGAGCTCCGGAAATGGATCTGCGAGGTTGGCGGATTCCGATCGGGGTCCTTCCACGGCGGCTCCGCTCTCCCCGGCGCGGTCGAAGAGATCGGCCGGGCGCCGCTCGGTCTCGTCAGGCTCGTCCCCCACCTCCATGAGCAACCCCTCCTTGCTCGACGCCTGCACCGCCGCTCGCCGTGCTTCAACCTCCGCCAACGCCTGTTCCAAGTCCTCGACCTGGGGATCTGCGTCGTTCAGCGTCCGGTAGAGGTCGAGCCGACGACGGGCCTTCTCCGCGGCCCCCTGGCGCAGATAGGCCTCGACCAACAGCTTGTTCGCAACGAGCTGCGTGGCATCCCGCTCGACGACCCTCTCGAGAGCCGACACGGCCGAGTCGACATGCCCCAGCTCGAGCCGGCACCGCCCGAGCGCCACCTGCGCGGAGACGTAGGCGGGAGCCTTGGCGAGGCCTGATTCGAGAACCTCGACGGCTTCTTCGAGCCGCCCCTGGTTGCGGTACTCCTCGGCCAGCTGGACGAAGACCCGGGAGCCCGGATCGGCCTCCCAGCGCGAGCGGAGCTCTGTCAAGCGATCGTCCGGGTCGGGCATTCCTTCACACCTGCTACGAGCGGGCCGCGGCGCCGCTCGGATCGGTTGCTGGATCGGCGTCAGAAAGACGCAGTATAGCAGCCGCGGGGGGCCGGACTACAGTCTGCAGGGGGCGGCTCGGGAGAGCCCGCGGGGGCCTCAATCCGTGACCGTGATGTTGGCCCGGCCTTCGAGCAGGTCGCCGGAGCTGCCGGCCACCAGGGCTCGAACCGCCAGCGTCGTCGTCCCTTCGGGGATGGCGTTGGCCGGCACCGTGAGGATCGAGTCCGCCTGGCCGTTCTGGTTGGTGTCGTCACTCCCCGGAGTGAAGAAGCCGAAGTCCGAGTCGAACGTCACCGCGGTGCCGGGCAGAAGATCGCCGTCTTCGTCGCGAACGATGGCGGTAACCTCGACGGTCTCGGGCTGCGAGCGGCTGATCGTGCCCCGGTTGGTCTGGACGATGATCCGGGCGGCACCACGGCGCGTGATGGTCACCGAGGCGGTGGCCGCGTCGCTCGAACCGACGATGGCGGTGATCATCGCGGTACCGGGCTCCTCGCCGGAGCGGAGCGTCGCGACGGCGATGCCGTCGCTATCGGTGGTCGCGGTGCTGTCGATGTTGCCCAGCGAGGTGAAGAAGCGCACGGTTTGACCGGAATCGAGGGGCGAACCGTCCGAACGTCGCGTGATCGCGCTGATGCGCGACGTCTCGCCGATCTTGATGTCGTTGGGGCTGGCGGTCAGGACGATGCTCGGCTTGGTGTCCGAGGACTCGCCGATGAGCACGTCGGTGGTCACCGAGGTCATGCCATCACCCGTGGTGACGGTGACGGTGGCGGTGCCCGAGCGCCCGTCGGCGCGCAGCAGCGCCCGCGCTACTCCGGTGTTGTCTGCCTGGGCGATGCCGTCGATGGTTCCGAGGCTGGTACTGAAACGGATCTCGGTGCCTTCCGAAATCGGGTTGCCGTCGGGTTTCCGGCCGATGACCTCGATGGACGAGGCGCCGCTCAGGCTGATGCGCGAGGGGTTGGCGGTGACCGTCAGGACACTACCGGTGGGGGCCACCGGATTGCCTTCGCTGCAAGCGAGGACCAAGGCGAGGCTGCAAAGCACGGGGAATAGGCAGAGTTTCTTCATCTCGAAGGCAGTATACGGATCGAGGCGGCGACCCGTCTACCGGGCAGCCGCCTCGTTTCGGCCTAGGTTCTGGCGGTCCTCAGGGGACCGTGACCTGCTGGATCACCTGGTCGCTTCCACCGGGTCCGTTGGCCACCAAACGCGTCGCGTAGGTACCCGGACCGGGGAAGGTGAACTGCGGATCGGAAACGCTGCTGTCGAACGTCCCGTTGTTGGTGAAATCCCACGAATAGCTGGTGGCGTTAGTGCTCTCGTTGGTGTACTGCACCGTGTTGCCACTGACCACGAAGAACGAGAAGGCGGCGTTCGGCGGATCCGGCGCCGCCCCCACGTCGCCGACACAGCTCTGGTCGGTGGGAATGAAGGTGAAGGAGTTGGTGAACGTGTCGTCGCAGGTGGTGATCAGGTTGGTCACCGAGAGATCGACCTGCGTCGGGATCTTCCTTTCACCCTGGGTGCCGTCGGCGTTGTCGTCGCAGGCTTCGGTGTCGAAGCCGTTGAACGGCGGCGCCTGGACCGTGATCGAGGAGGACGACGACGAGGTGACCGAAGCGGCCTGGTCTCCGAACAGCACGCGTACCGGCGTCTCGAAGCCCGAGCCGGTGATCGTCACCGTCGTTCCGGGTGTGCCGCTCGTGGGACTGATGTTGAAGATCGCCGGTTGGAGCACCCGGTAGATCCAGGTGGGACCCGTCGCGCCGTCACCGGTTTCGATGTTGGTCAAGGTCACGGCGCCGGAGACATCCGCGCAGTTGTCGATGACGACACCGCTCGAGCGGACCACTACTTCGCTGCCGGAGACCGAGATGATGCTCGCGGCGACACCGGCGAGACCGACGGCGACCGGCTCTTCGAAGCCCGAGCCGAACAGCGTGACGATCGTCCCGCCCTGGTAGGGACCCTGGCCGGGAGAGATCGAGCTGATGAAGATCTGGCTCTGACCGTACTTGAACGCGGAGTTGGCGATGCCGGTAAAGCCCGTGGCGCTGTTGCGCACCAGGATGTTGACGAAGCTGTTGCGGTTGTCCTGGCCGACGCCGGTGGCGGAGGGCGTGACGACGACGATCTCGTTGCGGGACACGCTCTGCACCGTGGCTTCGACGCCGCTGAAAGTGCCCGCCGAGCCGGTGCCGAAGAGCACCTGTACCGGCGCCTCGAAACCGTCACCGAGGATCCGTACCTGGGTACCACCCTCGTTGGGGCCGCTGGCCGGCGACACCGAGGTGATCGCGGGCTGCAGGATCGAGCCGCCGAGGGCGTAGCGGAAGGCACCGTTGATCGTCTGGGTGGCCTGCTCGGCGGTGCCGAAGCGGTTGATCACCCGGATATCGGCGTTGACCGACGATCCTGCCGGAACCGACGTCGGCGACGGCGGAGTCAAGATGCGGATCTCGTCGTTGGTCACCGACAGCACCTGCGCGGTGGCGACCGCGGAGCCCTGGGTGATGAATTCGACACGCACCGGGGAACGGAAACCCTGGCCTCGTACCGAGACCGTCTCGCCGCCGGTGGGCGCACCGATGTTGGGTTCGAGGAAGGCCGGCGCGAAGTCGATCTGGCCCACGAACTGCACCCGCACGGAGCCGAGGCTGTTGCCGATACGAGCCTGGATCAGGGCCTCGCCGGTGGTCGCACCGGCGAACAGGCGGACCGTCGCCGCACCGTTGAACAGCTGGAGGACGACGCTCTGGGTGCCGCTGCCCAGGGTACCGAAGTCGCCCAGGTTGGTGGTCACGGTCACCGTCGCACCGTTGGGAGGGAACTGGCCGTTGTCCACCCGCCGCACGGTGACGGTGATGTCGGAGCCCTGGTCGGACCCCAGCTCGAGCTCGCCACGAGTCGCCGTCACGGTGATGTTGTAGTCACCACCGCCGCCGCCCGGCGTCGGTGCGGGGGTCTGCTCGGGCCGGGTCGGCGAATCGCTCGAGCAGGCGGTGAGCAGGCCGACGAGGAGGGTCAGGAACCCGATCTGGAGCAGGGAGCGCTGAGTAGCTTTCACGAAGGTCATGGCGGGACTCCCCCTTAGGGCACGAACTCGATCGTGAAGGTCACCGGCTGCGTGGCGACATCGTCACCGGCGATCGTACGACCGAAAAATCTCAAGGTGAGGTTGAGGGTGATGACCTGGGCACCGGTCTCCGTGTCGAAGGCACCGTTGATGAAGAAGAGGTCTTCGAGTGGGGGATTTTCGAACTGGTCGATGCCCATCAGCGGCAGGTTGTTGTAGGTCTGCGTCCCTTGGACCGGAGCCACTCCGAGGACCTTGCGGACCAGGACGGGAGGCAACCGCGTACCGGCGTCGGCACGGCTGAAGGAGACCTCGTAGGTGTCCATCTCGACGTTCTGCTGCGCGCTCGTCGGCCGGCTCGGGTTCTTGGCGATGTTCGAGATGGTGATGCTGCCCAGCGTCAGAAGGCTGCCGCTGGAGTTGACGCTCACCCGGGTCGCCAGGCCGTCAAAGTCGGAAATCGAGAGGATGACCGAGCCGTCGGTATCCTCGACGCGATCACTGCTACATCCGGCAATCAGCAGCAGGCTGGCGAATGCGAGGATCGGGAAGGTGCTTCTCGCTCTCATCGTCTTGGTTCCCTACTCTAGAGTTGAATGACCCGGGGGGTGATGAAGATCAGCAGCTCTTCGTTGTCGATGTTCCGCCGCTTGTTCTTGAACAGGTGACCCAGGATCGGTACGTTGGCCAGCCCCGGGACCCGGTCCTCGCCGCGGTTGTTGGAGACTTCGTAGATGCCGCCGATGACGGTCGTGCCCCCGTCCCGGACGATGACCCGGGTGCGGGCCTGCTTGGTGGAGATCGGCGCGTTGGCGGCACCAGCGATGGCGAAGGCGAGCTGCGGCTCACGCTTGGCGAGATTGATGTCCATCATGACCGTACCCTCGGCCGTGACCTGGGGCGTCACCTCGAGCTGCAGGGTAGCGTTGACGAACTGCACGGAGACCGTGTTGTTGGCGACGGTCTGGATCGGGATCTGGAGACCGCTCTGGATCGACGCCTTTTGGTTGTTGAGCGTGGCGATCTTGGGAGCCGACAGGATGCTCACCAGACCCTCGTTCTCCGCCGCCTGGAGGCTGAGGTCGAGGGTGAAGGTGTCCAGCACGTTGCCCAGCGTGATGTCGAGGAACCCGTTGTTGCCGCCCGTCAGCAGGTTGACGCCGCCGTTAGCGTTGGCATGGTTCGGGAAGGCTAGCCCGGTGGTGTTGCCGAACTGGGCGTCGGATACCGCATTGAAGCCCCAGTTGATGCCGAGGGTGCGCGAGAAGCTCTTGGTGGTCTCGACGATCCGCGCCTCGATCAGCACCTGCGGCTCGGCGGTGTCCAGGTTGTCGATGATCGCCAGCACCGTGCTCATGTTGCTCGGCAGCTCTTTGATGATCAGCTTGTTGGTCCGCTGGTCGACGGTGATGGTCCCGCGCGAGCTGAGGATCGCGCGCGACTGTCCGCTGCTCCGCGAACCGCCGGTGCCGCCGCTGGTCAGGAGCCGGGCGATCTGGCTCGCCTGGGCGTAGCTGACCGCGCGGATCACCGTCTGGAGCGGGATCTCCGAAGCCCGGGCCGCCGCCAGGCGCCGCCTCGCCTCGGCCTCCTTCTGGAGGTCGCCGGCCGACGCGATGCGCATGATGTTGCCTTCGAGCACATAGTCGAGACCGTTGATCTTGAGGATCAGGTCCAGGGCCTGGTCCCAAGGCACGTCGGTCAGCTCGACGGTGACGGACCCTCGCACCGAGGGGTGGAGCACCACGTTCAGCCCGGTGATCTTCGAGAAGGTACGCAGCACATCCTTGATGTCCGCGTCCTTGAGGCTCATCGTGATGGGCCGGCCGCTATAGACCCGGCCCCCGGCTCCGACGACCTCGGGGCTCGGCTTGCTCGGCTCGATCGTTTCGACCTCCGCCGAAGGCTGCTGGTAGCTCACGTCCGCGGCCTCGAAGAGGGCCACGTCGCTGGTGGCCGCCTGGTCGGAGGCACCGACCACGTGCAGCTCCGCGGCCGCCTCGGGACGGACTTCCGGCAGCGGCGGCACTTCGGCCACCACCGGTGTCTCGGTCATGGCGGCCGGCTGCTCCATCACGTCGGCGGCAGCGGCCGACTCCGACTCGGCCATCGCCATCTCGTCGCCGCTCTCGGGCTCGATCATCGCCGGTTCCGGCTCGTCGACGACGGGGGTGACCACCGCCATCTCGACGCCGTCGTCGGCGGTGGCGGGCGGGGACATGGGCTCGTTCGCCGGCATCGGCACCGCCGTCGTTTCTGCCTGGGCCATCACCGCCGAGTCGTCCTCCGCCATCAGCTCGGTGGCCTCGGGCTCCATGGCCATCGGCTCGGGCTCGGTGCTGACCACGGCGGCCACCGAGGTCGACTCTTCCGGCTCGGCGGTCTCCTCCATCTCCATCACGGGTTCGGCGGCGGCCATCTCGACGGTCTCGGCGCTCGCGGGCGAAGCAGCCGGAGGCGTGCCGACCTCCGCCTGAGCGCCGCTGCCGAAGCTCACCAGGAGACCCGCATCGGTGCGGCGAACCACCGGCTGTTGACCGCCTTCGAGATCGAAAACGACTCTCGAGACCGGGTCCGGGAAGGGCTTGAACTGCGCGATGCGGACCCGCTGCACCGTGTTGCTGGCGACGGGTACGGTGGAGCGGGAAGAGGCGTTGACCACTCCCGTCAGATCGACGACGAAGCGGGCAGGGTTCTCGAGCTGGAAGCTCTCGTAGCTGAACTCGCCGTCGCCGGCGACGCGGATGGTGGTTCCGCCGAGGGTGCTGACGACCTCGACTCCCTCGAGGACGGTGGCTCGGCGCCCCTGGGCCTCGACGTGCTCGACCTCCGGCTCCGTGGAGACCACGGCCGCCTTCTGCGGGGCCGCGCCCTCACCGAGATCGACCTCGGCAAGCGTCGGTTCTTCGTCGCCGCCGACCTCGACCATCTCGGTGTCATCGGCACCACTCGCGGGCAGCGGCTCGTAGGAGCCGGCATCCGCCACCTGCGCCGCGTCCTCACCACCGTCGACCGGCGTCAGGCGCAACCGCAGGGTGTTGCCCTCGGCCACCAGCGAGTGCTCGACGTCGCGGCGCGTGGCGACGGTCAGCCGGGTGATGGGCTGCCAGGTGCCTTGCTCGAGGGCGACCTCGACGGACGACACCAGGCCGCTTCCGGGCGTCAGGGTGCTGACGCTCGGCTCCGGCTGACTGTTGGGCAGCTCCACTACCAGACGGCCCTCGGAGTCCCAAAAGCTGGTCCACACCAGGGGGCTGTTGGCTACGACCTCGAGGTCGGCGTGGGACGATGCGTCGTCGAGCTTCAGAGCCTCGATGCGCAACGCGGAGCTCTCCACCGACTCGGTGGCGGTGCCAGCCTGGGGAGCGGCTAGAGCGGGCGTCGCCCCGTAGGTCAGGGCGAAGGTCACCAGCAGTGGCGCCAGCAGCCTTGCGCCGCCGATCGTCAGGCTCCTTCTGGACTTCAGCAGAGTTCCCATAGGGACAGCCTCCAGTTCACGACTACCTCTCGGCGTCATTTCTTCCCACCGAGTCTCTTGACGACCTCTCTGAACGGCTTGACGGCCGCCGGGTCGTTGATGATTTGCTTGAAGACCACCTCTTCGAAGGAGATGCTCACCACATCTCCGTCGTAGAGCTGATCACCCTCCCGGAGCAGATAGCTCTTGTCCTTGCCACCGCCCTTGACCTGCGCGAGCGTTCCTTCGGGGGTCGAGAAGATGCCGGTCAGCGAGATCTCCTCGATCAGCAGACCCGGAATGCCTTCGGGCCGAGGGCCCCGCGGCAGGTCCACCGCGTTGCGTTGCCGGAGCGACCGGAATGGATCGCGGCGATCCCCGGCATCGTAGGAGTAGCCGCCACCGGCGAAGATGTCGTCGTCGGCCTCGAGGATGTCCTCGATGTCGTCGATCCCGTCACGCCCACCGGCGGTGGCCTGCTCGTCACCGGCGTTCTGCCCGTCGGCCGCGAGATCGCCGGAGTCATCCGCCAGCGGCTCTTCGACGGCGCCGTTGTCCTGGTCCTCGGGATCCTGCTGAGCGAGGGCCGGCAGGCCGCAGGCGGCCCACAGCAGGAGCCCGGCGACCATACAAGTGAATTCCCGGCTCATTTCTTGCCCCGCTTCTTCTTGCTCGGCTTGGGCTTCGCCTCGTTCGGATCGGGTTCCTTGTAGACGAAGGTCTTGGCCGTGAACCGAGCGGTGATCGTGTGCTGCGTCTGGCTGCGGCGGGCACTGATCCGGAGGTTGTCGATGTTGATGATGCGCGACAGGCGGCTGATGCGGTCGAAGAACAACGCCAGCTCGTGGTAGCCGCCGTCGAGCTCCATCTTGATCGGCCACTCCTTGTAGAAGTCCCGGTCGATCTCGCGTTCCGCCGGATCGAAGACTCTCAGGTTGAAGCCCGCCTGCTCGGAGAGGATGCGGATACGCCGGATGAGCTCCTGGGTGTTGCGCCGCACCGGCAGGATGCGCAGCAGCTTTTCGAGCTCGAGATCGAGGATCTGGAACTGGTCACGGAGCTGCGGCAGTCGGAGCTTGGCCGCTTGCCCCTTGGAAATGCCCTGTTGCAGCTGCTGGATCTTGGTGTCCTGCGCGGCGATCTGGTCGCGCATCCCCTCCGACAGCTTGAAGTGGTAGGCAGCGAACAGACCCAGGGTCAGGGCAAGGCCGAGACCGAGACCGTAGTACCAGGGCTTTCCTTCTAGACCGGTTTCCATGGTCGAGCTTTCTCCCTAGCCGCTGGTATTGGGCTCTTCGGCGGCACCGTCGGCACCACCCTGCTTGGGCAGCGAGTAGCGCACGCGGATCTCGAAGTTGTAGTAGCCGCCGCGCGTCTCTCGCATGTGCTGCAGCGATGGCTCCTGGAAGCCGTCGACACGGTCGAGGTTCTCGATGAAGTTGGCCACGGCGTTCTCGTTGGAGGCCTGGCCGACGAGACGGATGGTCGAGCGGTCCACGTCCATGCGGCTCAGCCAGGCCAGCTCCGGGAGCGCCCGGGAAACCTGGTCCATGACCCGCACCGGGCCGTATTGCTGCGCCTTGAGGTCCTGGATGACACCGATCTTGCGTTCGAGCTCCGCGTTGCGGGCCTCGAACGCCTCGACCTCGTCGATGATCGGCTTCAGCTCGTCATACTCCTTTTGGAGGACCTTGACCTCGGCCTTGCGGCTCGCCAGCGTCGAACGCAGCAGGAGCCACTCGCCGAGGGTCGGCAGCAGCCCCAGGAGCAGCCCGGCCACGAGCAACCAGTTGGCCAGGTTCTCGCGGCTGACGCCGGGGGTCACCGGCCGCCGCTTGCGGACCGCTGCCGGCCGTTTGCTCTCGCCGATCAGGTTGATCTTGATCATCTGGGTCTAGTCCCCCACCTTGCGGATCGCCAGCCCGACGGCCACGGCCAGTCGGGGCGCGACGGCCTGCAGCCAGTCGCGGTCGAAGTCGCTTTCCCGGTAGTGGATGCGCCGGAACGGGTTGAGCAGCTCGTTGGGGATGCCGAAGCGGTCGCGCAGGATCTGCTGCAGGTTGGGGGTGAGCGCACAGCCCCCGGACAGCACTAGCTCCTCCACCGGCGCCTCGGACGAGGTCGCGGAGAAGAAGTCGAAGGTCTTCTGGATCTCCGACGCCAGCTCCTCGGAAACCGTGTCGAGCACCGGCCGGGCGTCGGCGGAGGTGTAGCGGCCCACCTGCTCGCCGCGCTTGAGCATCTCGGCCTGCTCGAAGCTCAGGTTGAACTCGCGCTGCAACGCCTCGGTGAACTGGTTGCCACCGGTCGAGATGTCACGCCAGAAGACGGTGTGGCCGCGGGCCAGGATGTTGATGTTGGTGACGCCGGCGCCCATGTTGATGAGCGCGACGACCTTGAGCGGATCGAGGTCGTAGTTGGCCTCGTAGGCGTTCTGGATCGCGAAGACGTCGACGTCCACGATCGACGGCGTCTTGCCGGTCTGGCTGATCACCGACTGGTAGTCGTTGACCTTGTCGCGCTTGACCGCGACCAGCAGGACCTCCATCTGCTCCTGTCCCGGATCGTTCTCCGACAGCACCACGTAGTCGAGGCGCACGTCGTTGATGTCGAAGGGGATGTACTGCTCCGCCTCCCACTGGATCGACTCGGCCAGCTCGTCCGGGCTCATGGCCGGCAGCTGGATCTTCTTGATGATGACGGAGTGACCGGAGAGGGAGGTGGCGTAGGCCGCGTTCTTGACCTTGTGCTCGTCGTTGAGCTTGTGGATCGCGTCCACCACCAGCGACGAGTCCATGATCGACCCGTCGACGATCGCCTCCGGAGACAGGGGCTCCAGTCCCAGATTGACGAGCTGGAACTCGCCCTTCTTCTCTCGGAGCTCCACCAGTTTGACTGCGGAGCTGCCGATGTCGAGGCCTACAACGCTCTTACTGCGCGAGAACAGCACAGGTAACTGCCCCCTTTCGAGGCCCGAAAAGCTCAATCGTCATGCTGGTTTAGGGCCACTTATTTAAAGCTTCGCTGGAGGCTAGCACGAACCCTCAGGGGTGTCAACGCCATAAATGCCCGTATGGCTATTTCGAGTTTTCCTGCTCCGCTATTGAGAGCCGATCAACTATACACGATCCACGGGTGACAAGACGAGAACGGACCTCGGAGGGCTTGTGATCCCCCCGGCATCGTGGTAGTCTCGGCAGCTCGTGAGGATTCTGAAGGAGCCGATCTGAAATGTCCAAGAGATGTGAGTTCTGCGACAAGGGCACCGTCTTCGGCAATAGCATCAGCCACGCCCACAACGTCACCAACCGCAGCTGGAAGGCCAATCTCCAGCGCGTCCGCGCCTTCATCAGCGGCCAGAGCCGCCGCGTCTGGGTTTGCACCCGCTGCCTGCGTAGCGGCAAGGTGCAGAAGCCGCCGGTCCGCAACTGGCAGCCCGACGCTACGGAATCCTAGGCCGCACCACGCTCTGAGTCGCTCGCATCCACCGGATCGCGAGCCTGACTTCCCCAGCGCGCTCCTTCGGGGCGCGCTGTTTTGCGTTGGCCTGG
>JAGQSE010000338.1:2109-6361 GCA_020439725.1 Acidobacteriota bacterium | reverse complement strand
CGGTTGCGAGGCCATCGGCGGCGACGCCGTGCTGGCCTACACCGGAGCCCTGTACCACGACGTCGGCAAGGTCGAGCGCGCCGAGTACTTCATCGAGAACCAGCGCGGTGGCCGCAATCCCCACGACAAACTGTCGCCGTCCATGAGCACGCTGATCCTGGTCAACCACGTCAAGGTCGGCCTCGACCTGGCGCGCGAGTACAACCTGCCACCGCCGGTGCGGGACGCCATCGCGCAGCACCACGGGACGCGCAAGATCACTTTCTTCTACAATCGCGCCGTGGAACGCGCCAACGGCGAAGAGGTGCGCGAGGCCGACTTCCGCTATCCGGGTCCCAAGCCGCAATCGAAGGTGATGGGGATCCTGATGCTGGCGGACGGCGTCGAGGCCGCGAGCCGGACCCTGGTCGAGCCGACGGACGTCAAGATCCGCGAGCTCATCCGGAAGATCGTCGAAGACTGTCTCAAGGACGGCCAGCTCGACGAGACGGATCTGACCCTCGCGGACATCAACCAGGTCAGCAGGGCGTTCCATCGCGTGCTGTCGAACATCTATCATCGGCGGATCGATTACCCGGGTTTCGACTTCAACCAGAAGGGGACCCAGGCCGCTCGTCTGACCGCCACCGAGGAGATCCAGGCGCAGGAGGCGAAGGCGTCCTGACCGCCGTCGGGCGCCGCCGTTTCGGGATCCACCACGACCTTGAAATCAGAACCTCCCTCTATTGACGCCCACGACTCGCCACCGGCGGGCCGCGGGCCCGTGATCTGCGAGATCATCCTCCAGAACCCCGGTCGCTATCCCGAAGCCCGGCTGCGTGAGCTCCGGCCGTGGCTCGGAGCGCTCCTGGCGAAGCTGGCTCCGGAGGTCGTGAGCTTTGGCGTCCGCTTCACCAGCGACCGAGAGCTACGGCGTCTGAACCACACCTACCGCGGCAAGGACCGGTCCACCGACGTCCTTTCCTTCCCCGGCGAGGAAGGGCCCGAGGGCAGGCACCTGGGCGACGTCGCGATCTCCGTGCCCACCGCCCGCCGCCAGGCGGCCGCGGCGGGGCATCCGACCGAGCGCGAGCTACGGATCCTGCTGCTCCACGGTGTCCTGCACTGTCTGGGCTACGACCACGAGACCGACGACGGGGCGATGGAACGGCTCGAGCGCCGCCTGCGCCGGCGCTGGATCGAGGAGGGATGACGCCCTGTCCACGGAAATGATTCTCGGAGCTGCGCTGGCAGCGGTCCTCGGCCTGGCGCTGACCTCGGTGCTGTCGGCGATGATCGAGCGCTCGGGGCCGATCCGGCTGCGCCATTGGGTGGAAGGCGCCGGCGGCCGCCTGCTGGCCCTGTGGGAAGCCCCGGGGCGGTTCGAAGCCTTCCGCTTCCTGCTCAGCGTCATCGCCAAGGTCGCACCGGCGGTGCTGGCGATCCTGTTGCTGCTGCTGCCCGAGGGGCTCGTCGGCGGTCACGGGCGCTGGCTCGCCCTCGGCCTCGTCACCCTCCTCGTCCTGCTCCTCGAGCTCATCAACCGGCGGCTCGTGGGGCGTGATCCGGAGACGGTGCTGCGCCACCTGACGCGCTTCTATCTCCTGGCTCTGCTGCTGCTCACCCCGCTGGTGGCGATCGCGGCGCCGCTCATGCCCCGGCTCGACGAAGAGCGCTCCGAGGAGGAAGACGACGACGAGGTCACCGACGAGGAGATCTCCGCCTTCATCGACGTCGGCACCCGCGAGGGCATCCTCGATCCCCACGAGGGCGAGCTGGTGCGCAGCGTCGTCGATTTCGGCTACACGCTGGTGCGCAGCGTCATGACCCCGCGCATCGACGTCGTCTGCGCGCCGGTGGAATCGACCCTCGACGAGCTGGCCGACGTCTTCGTCGAGTCGACCCATTCGCGGATCCCGCTCTACCAGCGGTCCATCGACCAGATCGTCGGTGTTCTCCATCTGCGGGACCTGTTGCGCGGTCTGCGCTCCGCGGAGCCGCCGACGGCCCAGGAGCTGGCCAAGCCGGTGTGGTTGGTCCCCGAGACCAAGAGTCTCGACGAGGTCCTGGCGGAGCTCCAGGAGCGCCGCCAGCAGATGGCGGTGGTGATCGACGAGTACGGCGGCACCGCCGGCCTGGTGACCATCGAAGACCTGCTCGAGGAGATCGTCGGCGAGATCGTCGACCTCGACGAGGAGCTGCCGCCCCAGATCCAGCGGCTTCCCGACGGTTCCTGGCGTTTCGACGGCCGGATGCGGGTGGAGGAGCTCGAGCGGCTGTTCGGCCTGTCTCTCGACGACGAGCCCTACGAGACGGTGGGCGGCATGGTCTTCACCGGTCTCGGCTATGTTCCCGAGCCCGGGGATTCGGTCGAGAGCCACGGGCTGCGCTTCACCGTCGAGACCCTCGAGGACCGGCGGATCCAGACGGTACGCATCGAGCGGCTGGTGCCGGCGGACGCCAGCCAGGGAGGCGACCATGACGGTTGAGACCGGGCGTTCGGGCAGCGTCGCGCTGGTCGGACGGCCCAACGCGGGCAAGTCGACGCTGATGAACCGCCTCCTCGAGGAGAAGGTGGCCATCGTCTCCGACAAGCCGCAGACCACCCGGCATCGCATCGTCGGCATCTTGAGCGACGAACACGGCCAGATGGTGTTCTACGACACCCCCGGTATCCACAAGCCGCTGCACCGCATGAACCGGGCGATGATGGCCCACGCCCTCGATTCCCTCGACGGTGCCGACGTGGTCTGTCTGCTGGTCGACGCCAGCCAACCCTTCGGTGGTGGCGACCAATACCTCCTCGAGCTGGTGCAGCGGGCCAAGGCGCCCAAGATCGCCGTCCTCAACAAGATCGACCGGGTCGCCAAGCCGGCGCTGCTCCCGCTCCTCGAACGCTATGGCGCCACCGGACTGTTCGAGGAGCTGATCCCCATCAGCGCCCTCAAGGGGCAGGGGAGCGAGATCCTCCTCGAGGCGTTGTGGCGACGTCTGCCCGAGGGGCCACCGGTCTACGACCCCGAGCTCTTGACGGTGCACCCGGAGCGCTTCCTGGTCGCCGAACGGATCCGCGAGAAGGTCCTCGAGCAGAGCCGCGACGAGATCCCCTTCAGCTCGGCGGTGCTCCTCGACCGCTGGGAGGAGGACGAGGAAAAGGGCTTGGTGCGGATCTATGCCACCATCCTCGTCGACCGGCCGGGGCAGAAGAAGATCCTCATCGGCCGCCAGGGGAGCCGCATCAAGGCCATCGGCACGGCGGCCCGCAAGGACCTCGAGGACTACCTGGGACAGCGGGTCTATCTCGACCTCCAGGTGCGGCTCGAGGCGGGCTGGCGCGAGAACCGGCAGGTCCTCGCAGACCTCGAGCGGGACCTCCACACGCGGCTCGATTGAGCGGATCCGTCGGTCCTCGGCACGGCCGCCGGTGACGGCCCTGTCACAGCCCGACGAGCCGCCTCCGGGGTACCTCGAGACGCGGTTTTCGAGCTCCGCTCGGACCGCTGGGCCGTGGTACGCTCGCCGCGATGGAAGCAGAAGTTTCTCCTCGCTTGCGGCGCCTCGAGGTGGCCGTCCGGCGTTTGGTGCGCCGTGAGGCCCGGCAAAGCCTCGTCAACCTGCTCAACAAGGTCCGTCCCGAAGACGTGGCGGTGCTGCTCCGCGGGCTGACCCCCGCCGAGCAGCTCAAGATCCTCCACGTCATGATGGAGGAGTTCCCCGACACCGTCGGCGACGTCCTCACCGAGCTCGGCCCCCACCAGCGCCTCGAGCTCCTGGGGCGGCTGACCCCCGAGCAGATCGGCGGCATCGTCGAGCGTGCCGCCATCGACGACGCGGTGTATCTCATCGAGAGCCTGCCGTCGGAGCTGCGCGAAGAGGTCCTCGACCTGGTCGACGTCAAGGACTTGAAGGAGCTCCAGTCGCACCTGACCTATGCCGACGACACCGCCGGCCGGATCATGGACACGGTGTATTTCTCGATGCCCGAGTCCGCCACGGTCAGCGACGCCATCGCCGCCATCCGTCAGCTCCAGGACGTCGAGATGATCTTCTATCTCTACGTCACCGACGATGCGGGACATCTGCGGGGGGTCACCTCGCTGCGCCAGCTGCTGGTCCGGCGGCCCGAGCGCACCCTGGGCGAGATCATGCAGCCGGACCTCATCAAGGTCTCCGTCGACACCGACCAGGAGGTGGTGGCCCAGCTGGCGGCCCGCTACGACCTGCTGGCGATCCCGGTGACCGACGATTCGAACCGCCTGGTGGGCATCGTCAC
>JAGQSE010000338.1:0-2011 GCA_020439725.1 Acidobacteriota bacterium | reverse complement strand
GCCCTCAAGGTGGCGGGGATCCGCCTGCCGTGGCTGCTGGTCAACCTGTGCGGCTTGTTGATCACCGGCTGGCTCCTCCAGCACTTCCAGACCATCCACGCCAAGGCGCTCTTCCTGCTGGCCTTCGTGCCCGCGATCATGGGCATGGCGGGTAACGCCGGTACCCAGACCTCGACCATCACCGTCCGCGGGCTGGCCACCGGCCGGCTCGGCTCGTCGGGATCGGGGCGGATCCGCCACTTCGTCTGGCAACAGCTCAAGGTCGGCTTCATCCTCGGCCTGGTGAGCGCCGTGCTGGTGGCCACGGTCGCCTATCTCTACGATCGCAACCTCATCTTCGCCGGGGTGGTCGCCGGGGCGCTGTGCCTGGCGATCATGCTCGCCTCGGTGAGTGGCACGCTGATCCCTTTGCTCTTCCGGCGCTTCAACGTCGACCCGGCGGTGGCGGCGGGACCGCTGGTCACCACCAGCAGCGACATCCTGGGCATCGTCATCTACTTCGGGCTGGTCTCGATCCTCATCACCTCGCTGATCCACTGATCAGCGCTCGCTCCGGGCCTCGGACCCGCGGGACCTTCCCGCCGGCGGCGCTTTGCGCCAGACTGGCGTCATGGAGCTCTATACCGAGGAGGCGTTGGTGCTCGACGTCCGCGATCTCGCCGACGCCGACCGCATCGTCACCTACCTGACGCGCAGCCACGGCAAGAAGGAAGGCGTGGCGCAGGGCTCGAGGCGCAAGCACAGCCGCTTCGCGGGTCAGCTCCAGCCGCTGGCGCGGGTGTCGGTGACCTGGGCTGAGAAGCCCGGCCGCGAGCTGACGCGCATCTCGTCGGTCGAGATGATCCGCTCGGCGCACCGCATCCAGGAAGACCTCGACGGGATCTTCCTCGCCGCCTACCTCGCCGAGCAGGCCGCCGAGTTCGTCCAGGAGAACGAGTCCGGGGAGCTCTACTTCCGGCTTCTCGACAGCACCATCGAGGCGCTCCTCGCCGGAGTCCAGAAACCGCTGGCGGCGCGCTACTACGAGACCTGGGTGCTGCGCCTCGCCGGGATCTTTCCGCCGCCGGAGGAGTGTCCGGTCTGTGGGCGACCCCTCGAGTCCCGGGCGGTGCTGCCGGCGAGCGGTGAGGCCCTGGTCTGTGGCGAATGCGGTGGCAGCGGCGCCGGTACCCTGGTGGTGGGGGAGGCGGTGCTCGCTTTCCTCGCCCACGCGAGCCGTCGCCCCCTCACCGAGCTCGCCGCCGATCCACCCTCTCCGGCGGTCCTGGGGCGGGTCGAGGAAGTCTGCGCGCGCGTCCGCCGCGCCTTTCTCCAGCGCGAGCTGCGCTCCTACGTGGTCATGGAGCGCACCCTTCGCCAGTTGAGCGAGCTGTGAGCCGAGATGCCTTCTTCCAGGCGGCCGGGCGCCTTGTCCCGAGGCCCGAGATCCGGTAGCGTCGGGGCTCCGTCCACGGCGCCCGGCGGCTGCCGGCGCGCATCAGGAATCCGCGATCACGAGGTCTTCGACCATGCAGACATTTCAGCAGGTGATCCTGCGCCTCTCCGACTTCTGGGCCGCCGAGGGCTGTGTCTTGCAGCAGCCCTACGACCTCGAGGTGGGCGCCGGCACCATGCACCCAGATACCTTCCTCCGCGTCCTCGGGCCGGAGCCCTGGAAGGTGGCCTACGTCCAGCCCTCGCGCCGGCCGGCGGACGCGCGCTACGGCGACAACCCCTTCCGGCTGGGCAAGCACTACCAGTTCCAGGTGATCTTGAAGCCCAATCCCGCCGATATCCAGGCGGTCTACGTGCGCAGCCTCGAAGCCCTCGGCCTCGATCTCACGCAGCACGACCTGCGCTTCGAGGAGGACAACTGGGAGGCGCCGACCCTCGGCGCCTGGGGCGTGGGGTGGCAGGTGATGCTCGACGGCCTCGAGATCACCCAGTTCACCTACTTCCAGCAGTGTGGCGGCGTCGACCTCGAACTCATCCCCGCGGAGCTGACCTACGGGTTGGAGCGGCTGACGGCGTT
>JAGQSE010000337.1 GCA_020439725.1 Acidobacteriota bacterium | reverse complement strand
GCTTGCGCTTGGCGGCGCGGGGCTTCTTGGTCTTCTTGCGCTCGGGGTCGAGGGTCAGGGCTTCGCGGAGCAGCTCGGCGAAGCGCTCGACGGTGGCCTCGCGGTTGGCGATCTGGTTGCGATGCCGTTGCGAGCTGACGCGCAGGACACCATGACGGTTGATGCGGGTGGCGAGGGCGTCCTCGATCAGCGCCCGCTGCTCGTCGTCCAGGCTCGGCGAGGCGCCGACGTCGAAGAGCAGCGTGACTCGGGTCTCGACGCGGTTGACATTCTGGCCACCGGGGCCCGAGCTGGTGCTGGTCTCGAAGGCGAGCTCGTCCTCGGGCAACGACAGCTGGGGGGTGATCTCGATCATCATGAAGCTCCGGCGAGCGCTCCGGTGGCCGCGGCTATACTACCGTGGAGCTTCCGCACCGGAGCCCAGCCGACCCGCTCCCCATGCCCAGCCAGCGCCGCATGCTCACCGTCGCCGCCGTTGCCGCCGCGGCGGTGGCGCTGGGCTTCTGGTGGATCCGCGACCTGCCTCGCCAACGGGTCGAGAAGGCCTTGACCCAACGGCTGGGACGCCCCGTCACCGTCGCCAAGCTGCGTGTCGCAGCGCCCGACCGTTTTCGGCTCGAGGGTGTCGCGGCCGCCGGTGTCGCCGGTATGCCCTGGCTCGGCCGGGTGCGTCTCGAGGACGTCGAGATCGAAGGCGGTGCCCGCGATCTCCTCGCCGGCCGCATCGACGCGCTGCGGATCCACGGCGGCAGCGTCCACCTGGTCCAACCCCCCTGGCCCGAGGAGGAGCCGCTGCCACCCAGCGAACTCGAGGTCGGCCGGCTCGAGGTCGAACGTCTCGAGGTGCTCGTTCCCGCCGCTACCGAGACCGAGCCACCGGCGCGGCTGACCCTGGCCGGCTCGATGGAGCATTTCCGCGGCGCGCTCGACGAGCAGCTCGAGCTGACCTTCCACGGTACCGCTGAGCGTTTCGAGCTCGCCCCGGTGGCGGCCTTCGCCCTGGCGCTGGCAAACCCTTTGGCGCCAGGAGCCGCGCCCGGCGGTGCCCTCGAGGATCTGCAGCTCGAGCTGCGCTGGCCGGGAGCTTCGGGGGCTGCCCCGTCTCCAGGGCCGCGGCTCGAGCTCGATCTGACGGCCCGGGGGGGTGAGGTGCTGACTACCGCGGGGCGCGCGGTGCTCGATTCACCGGCGATCCACGCCACCACCGACGCGGCCATGCGCAGCGCCAGTGCGTCGTGGACCGCCGGCTCGGTCCGGCTCGAGCCCCGCGACCGGCCGGCACAAACGCTGACTTCGCCGAGCCTCGAGCTGGTCTACGCGAGCGATCCCGACGCGGACCAGGCACCCGCGAGCCTCGAGGTCGACACCCAGCTGGCTCCCCTGCTCCCCAAAGCCCATGCCGCACTGGGCTGGAGATCGGGGGCGCTCTCGACCGTCGACGCGACGACCGCCGACATCGAGCTGGCGTCGCTCCTCCCCTGGCTCGGTCTGCCACCCGAGGTCGAGCTCGCGGGCCGGGGGCGCCTCTCGATCACGACGAGCGAGGGCGTGGTCGCCGGTACCGTCGAGCTCGACCTGCCGCGGGTCGTCGCAAAGCTCGCGGCGGGCACGATCGAAGCCCGAGAAGCCAGCGTCTCGCTCGAGACCACCTGGTCCCTGACGGAAGAGTCGAAGCTCCTCGAGCTGGCGGGCCGGCTGCGGACCGGGAACCTGACGCTGCCCGGTCCCGGAGCGGCGCCGGCACGACTCGACGACGCCAGGCTCGAGGCCGACGCCCGGCTCGTGCCCGACCGCTGGTCCGAGCTCCCGAACGGCCCGCTCGGCCCCGACGCCCTTCTCCGGCTGCTCGAGGGTCCGCTGAGCGTCCGTGCCGATCTGCCCCGCGGCACCGCCGGTGCCAAGGGCGATCTCCTCGCCGGAGCGCTGCCGGTGAGGCTCGAAGCGACGCTCACCGCGAGCGATGCGCCCAAAGATCCAGACACCTCGCCGGCCCGGCTCGAGGTCCACGCCCGGACCGCGTCGCTGGGAGCCGGCAGGATCTCCGGCCCGGTGCTTCCTGGCGCCCCGGCCACCGGCTGGGACTGGCAGTGGAGCTGGAGTCTGCCCGATCTCGCTCCCGCCTTCGACACCGCACGGACCTGGGCGGCGGGGGCCGGCGCGGAGCTCCCCGAAGACCTCCGCGTCGGCGGGGCGGCGAAGGCCCGGGGGACCCTCCGCGGTGGTCTCGACGCCCCGCGGCTCTCGGCGTCACTTGAGCTCGAGGGCGCCTCGATCGGGGTCGCCGACCAGGCGCTCGACGCTATCGAAGGCTCGCTGCGGGTCCGCTGGCCCGTCGCCGGTAACAACCGCCAGCACCGCTCGGCGCTCGCGGTCGACAGGATCTCGCTGGCGGCCCGGGCGAGGCCCTCGGGCCTCGCCGAGCTGCCGCTCGAGCTCGAGGGCTCGGGCTCCTGGGGCGGCGAGCGCACCGAGATCGGGAGCCTCAAGCTCTCCACCGAGACCCAGGGAACCCTCGAGGTCTCGGGCTGGCTCGCCCCGCCCGCCGCCGAGCTGGACC
>JAGQSE010000336.1 GCA_020439725.1 Acidobacteriota bacterium | reverse complement strand
CAGCAGCGACATCTGGCGGTACGCGACGGCCTGCTTGGAAAGGTCGTCGTAGATGCACAGGGTGTCGCGGATCTTCTGCGGCTTGTCGGTCGCGTACATGAAGTACTCGGCCAGCGCGGCGCCGGCGTAGGGGGCCAGGTACTGCAGCGGTGCCGGGTCCTGGGCGTTGGCGCTGACGACGATGGTGTAGTCCATCGCCTTGTGTTCTTCGAGGGTGGCCACCACTTGGCGCACGGTGGACGCCTTCTGGCCGATGGCGATGTAGACGCAGATCACGCCCTTGCCGCGCTGGTTGATAATCGTGTCGATCGTGACGGCGGTCTTGCCCACCTCGCGGTCGCCGATCACCAGCTCACGCTGGCCGCGCCCGACTGGGATCATGCTGTCGATGGCCTTGATGCCGGTCTGCAGCGGCTCGGTCACTGGCTGGCGCTCGGAGATGCCCGGCGCCTTGTATTCCAGCGGCCGGCGGTACGGGGTCTCGATGACGCCCAGACCGTCGATGGGCTCACCCAGCGGGTTGACCACGCGACCGACCAGCTTGTCCCCGACGGGGACGCTGAGCAGCTCTCCGGTGCGGCGGACCTCGTCGCCCTCCTTCACACCGAGGTAGTTGCCCAGAATGACGACGCCGACCGAGTTTTCCTCCAGGTTGAACACCTGGCCGGTGGCACCGTTCTCGAACTCCAGCCGCTCGCTGGCCATGGCGTTGGACAGGCCATAGACCCGGGCGATGCCGTCACCGACCTCGAGGACCTTGCCGACCTCGGCGAGATCGATCCCGCTCCGGTACTGCTGGATTTCCTCTGCGATGACCGAGGAGATCTCGTCCACTTTGAACTTCATGTCTTCACCTTCAACCTGCCATCAACGTAGGTAGAACGGCCGCCACCTCCGGGCGTCCGGTCAGCTTTCGACGTGTGCCCCGCCGTAGATCTGCTTCGAGGCGCGGGCGAGCATGGCGGCCCGGAGGCCCTTCAAACGGCTGACCACGCTCGCATCCATCTTGCTGTCGCCGATCTGCACCACCATGCCGCCCACCAGAGCGGGGTCCACCGACTCCTGGAGCCGCGCCTCGCTGCCGGTGGACTTCTTGACCGCCGCGGCCAGGCGGGTGCGGAGATCGTCGGTGAGCGGCACGGCACTCTTGACCTGCACGGCGACCCGGCCGCGGAGATCGTCCAGCGCCTCCGCCAAGACTTCGGCCACTGCCGCCAACAGACCGATGCGCCCCTTGCGATTGAGCACCTGGAGCGAGTCGACCAGCAGGTCGCTGGCGCGGCCGCGGAACATCCTCTCGAGACTTTCCGCGCGCTCGTCGAGATCCGCCAGGGGATCCGTCAGGAAGTCGTGGAAGTTCTCGTTGCTCGCCGCATAGGAGGCCAGCTGGGCGATCTCGTCGCTCAACCGATCCGCCTCGCCGCGCGCCTCTGCCAACTGGAGCATGGCGGAGGCGTAGACCTTGGCGACCGCGAGGGTGGTGTCATCGAAGCTCGACATGGCTTGCGCGACCTCAGTTCCGTTCCATGTGCTCGATCCCGGCGATGGCGTCGGAGATCAGCCGCTCGTGGTCCTTGGCCTGGATCTCTCGCTCCAGGATGCTCTGGGCGACGGAGGTCGACAGCTCGGTGGCGCGGGCGTAGAGGTCCTTGACCGCCGTTTCCTTGGCGATGTCGATCTCGCGGTGTGCGCGCTCGAGCAGCTTCTCCGCCTCGTCCCGGGCACGCTGCTCTTCGCGCTGGCGCAGAGCCTCGGCGTCGCGGCGTGCCTCGTCGAGCATCTCCTCGGTCTCGAGACGAGCCTTGGCGATGCGGTTCTCGTACTCCTTGAGACGGAGCTCCGCCTCCTCACGCTGCAGGCGCGCCTGCTCGAGGGAGTCCTTGATGAACTCCTCGCGCCCCTGGAGGCCCCGCAGCACCGGGCCCCAGGCGTACTTGCCCAGCACCAGCACCACCAGGAGGAAGATCAAGAGCGTCCAGATGGCGTTGCCGACGTCGCCGGAGAAGAGGCTCGGCGAGCCTCCCTCGTGCTCGACTTCCGCGGCGACGGCCGGCAGCGCGAACATCAGCGCCAACACGGTCCAGCTCAGCTTTCGCATGGTCCTCACCCTTCCTGTCTAGGACGGTGGGCGGACCGGCGGCACCCTTTGGGCGAGCGCCGCCGGACGCCGGATCACAGGGCGGCCAGAAGACCGATGACGATGGCGAAGAGCGTGACACCCTCGATGAGCGCCGCGCTGATGATCATCGCGGTCTGGACGGGGGCCACCGCCTCCGGCTGGCGAGCAATGGCTTCGACGGCGCCGGCGCCGATCTTGCCAATGCCCAGGCCGCCGCCGATGACGGCGAGGCCGGCACCGATGGCGCCACCGAGCTTGCGCAGGCTGTCGGCGGTGTAGCCGGAACCGTCCTGGGCCAGGGCAGCGGGAAGGAAGGTCACGGCCACCACGGCCACGAACACCATCGAGAGGATCTGGGCGGTTTTCTTGCTCATTTTCCTAGGTCTCCCTACCGGCGGCGGAGCGGTTTCCGCCGCGCGAGTTGACGGATCTCGTCGAGACGACGTCTGTCTGAATAGCTTCTGTCTGAGAACGATTGAACCGAGGACACTTTCATGGCCTGCGCGACGCCGCGGGCGGCCAAAACAGAACTTAGGACCTCCCGAGCTCTCAGTGGGCGTGAGCCCCGGCATGCTCGTCCCCATGATGGAAGACGATCGACATGCCCAGGAACAGGGCGGTCAGGAACGTGAAGATGAATGCCTGCAGGAAGGCGACGAAGACCTCGAGCAGGGTGACGGCGATGCTGCCGAGGACCACCGGCACCGCGATACCGAAGCCGGCACCGGCACCGATGCTCGAGCCCGCACCGATGATGAAGCTGACCAACACCGCGAGCAGCACGTGGCCCGCGACCATGTTGGCGAAAAGTCGGATGGCCAGGGCGAAGGCCTTGGCGAACAGCCCGAGGAACTCGACCGGCACCAGGATCGGCGCCAGCCAGATGGGACCCGGGCAGAAATGCTTGATGTAGTCGAGCCGGCCGTGGCGCAGACCGTTGAACACCATCAGCACCAGGGTCATGAGCGCCAGGGTGCCGGTGACCCAGACGTTCGCCGTCGCGGTGCCACCGATGTGCAGCCCGAGAAAGGCCGGAGACACCGAACCGAGCGGCAGGAGCCCCAAGAGGTTCATCGTCAAGATGAAGAAGAAGAGGCTCCAGATGTACTTGATGAAGCGGTCGGTATAGCCGTGAAGGTTGGGTTCCGCGACGTCCTTGCGCAGGTACTCGCAGATGGACTCGATGAGGTTGGCGGGGCCAGCCGGCACCAACCTGTCGACCTCGCCGGCGCCGCGGCGGCGGCGGACCAGCATCGGCACGAGCAGGATCAGCAGCAACCCGCCGAGGATCATCATCGAGATCTGGTCGCTGAGCAGCGTGATCTTGCCCTCCGGCGTCAGGAAGCCCAGGTCCGCCTCGCGCTGCACCAGCGGATGCTGCACGACATGGTCTACGGGACTGCTGCTGGCGAGCCCCGTCAGGATGAGGGTAGCCGAGCCGAGATGCATCGCGTCTCCAGTTATTTCCGCGGCGCCACGGCGCCGATCAGGTATCTCGTATCGACGATCAGGAGGATGATGTGGCTCAGAGCCAGCCACACCAAGAAAGGCCCGATCGCAAACAAACCCAGCCCGAAGATTACCACCGCCGGAATCAGCACCACCACCAACCGCACACCCATGACCTTGAGCGCCGTAAGTGCCGACGCCGGGCCGGCCGCGCGGTTGGTAAGGACCGCAAGACCGCCGGTGAGCGATCCGAGCAGCGCGATCAGGGCTCCGGCGACCATAGCCGCCGGTCCACCGTCTCCCGCCATGCGCCGGGTCGGTTCGAACCCGAGCACCAACAGGACCAGCGTGGCGCCGACGGCGACCGCGCAAAACCGCAAGTACCGTTGGACCTGCGGTGTCACGTTCCGTCTTCCCGTCCGGACCCGTCGGCGGGCCCGGCCCCCGGTGCCTCCGAGCGGCGAGCCGTCTCGTCGGCATCGGCCCCGGACATCGTCTTCATGCCGGCCTGAGGTTGGGGATCGATAGGCTCCGACCGGGCCGAGGGGACACCTCGGTTGGCGGTCAAAGCATCTCGGATCAGGTTATAGGTCCCCCCGATCAGGCCGATCGCCGCTCCGACGAGCACCCCCCAGGGGCTGGAGTCGTAGTGCCGGTCGAACCAGTATCCGAGGAGGGTCAG
>JAGQSE010000335.1:307-1888 GCA_020439725.1 Acidobacteriota bacterium | reverse complement strand
TGCTCTTGCCCGCCCCGTTGGGGCCGAGCAGGGCGTAGGCGCTGCCAGCGGGTACCTCGAGGTCGAGATGGTCGACCGCCAGCTGGTGGCGATAGCGACGGGTCAGGCCCTGGGTGACGATGGCGTGGCTCATGGTTTCTCCTCGGGTGTTTCGCTTCGGGCGGGTTCGGATGGTTCCGAGGTGCCGCCGAGCCGGCTCCAGTGCTCGTCGAGCGCGGTCTTGAGGTCGTCGAGGTCGAGCTGTAGGCGCCGTGCCTCAACCACCAGCTGCTCGATCTCCTGGCCGAGCAACGCCCGGCGCTGCGCGGGATCGGCCGGTGGTGCGGCGGCGACGACGGTGCCGACCCCGGGGTGGACCTCGAGCAGGCCGTCCTCGACCAGCGCCGCGACCGCCTTGTGGGCGGTGTTGGGGTTGATCTTGAGCTCCTGGCTCAAAGCGCGCACCGAAGGGAATCGGTCTCCGGGACGCAGCCGGCCGCTGACCACCGCCTTCTTCACCGCGTAGATCACCTGCTGGTAGGGCGAGGCGCCGGGCTGGATCTCCACGCGGAAGGGAAGCATGTGTGTACTATGTGTCCTAGTACACTTGGATGTCAAGCGCGGGCCGTGCAACAAGGGAGCAAGAAGAGTCGGTGAGGGGCCCGGGTTGCAGCCGGGTGGTCGGGTTGGGGCGGCATCTCCTGGCGCCCGCTGCCTGGGCTCCGATACGATGGTCGAGCGGCCCGGCAATGGCCTCGGGCCTCGCCTTGCCAACCTCTCCGCCGGCGATGCGGCCGGCGTTTCTTTCGCACCGCAGGAGATCGACGATGGCTTCAACCCGCATGGAAAAGGACAGTCTCGGAGAGATCGAGGTCCCTTCCGATCGCTACTACGGCGCCCAGACGGAGCGCGCCCGGCGCAACTTCCCGGTCAGCGGCCTGCGCTTTCCGCGCGCCTTCATCGCCGCCATGGGACGGATCAAGAAGGCCGCGGCAGAGACCAACCGCGAGCTCGGGCTGGTTCCCGAAGAGCTGGTCGAGGCCATCGTCCAGGCCGCCGATGAGGTCATCGCGGGCCGCTTCGACGACGACTTCCCCCTCGACATCTTCCAGACCGGCTCGGGCACCTCGACCAACATGAACACCAACGAGGTGATCTCGAACCGCGCCATCGAGATCCTCGGCGGCACCCTCGGCAGCAAGAAGCCGGTGCACCCCAACGACCACGTNNCGTCAACGCCAGCCAGTCGAGCAATGACACCATCCCGACGGCGATCCACGTCGCCGGCTACAGCGCGGTGGCGGAGCACCTGATCCCCGCGCTCGAGGTGCTCGCCAAGGCCCTCGAGGAGAAGGCCGAGGCCTTCGACGACGTGGTCAAGATCGGTCGCACGCATCTTGCCGACGCGGTACCGGTGCGGCTGGGGCAGGAGTACAGCGGCTACGCCCAGCAGGTGCGAAACGGCATCGCGCGGCTCGAGGCGAGCCTGCCGCGGCTCGCCGAGCTGGCCCTTGGCGGCACCGCCGTCGGCACCGGTCTCAACGCGCCTCCGGGCTTTGCCGAGGGAGTGATTCGGCGGCTGGCCGAGGCCACGGGGCATCC
>JAGQSE010000335.1:0-199 GCA_020439725.1 Acidobacteriota bacterium | reverse complement strand
CGCTGGTTGTCCTCCGGACCGCGATGCGGCATCGCCGAGATCACCATCCCGAGCCTCCAGCCCGGCAGCTCGATCATGCCCGGCAAGATCAACCCGGTGATTCCCGAGTCGGTGCTCATGGTCGCTGCGCAAGTCATGGGCAACGACGCCACCATCGCCGTCGGCGGCATGGCAGGCAACTTCGAGCTCAACGTCATGA
>JAGQSE010000334.1:14748-19106 GCA_020439725.1 Acidobacteriota bacterium | reverse complement strand
GCAGCAGGAAGACCCAGGGGCTGGCACCGGCCAGACCTGCGGTGTCGAGGTGGGCGTGCCGGACTTCGCGGCCGTCCTCGCCCTCCACCAACAACGTCACCTCGAGACCGGCGGCACCCTTGGGGGCCGGGTCGAGGACCAGCTGGAGGACGGCATGGAGACGCTCGCCGGAGCCGTCCTCGGGACCCGTGGGCAGATAGCGCGCGGCGAGACGGAAGCTGGCACCGAGCTCGTCGGCGCCGAGCCCGTCGACGAGGTCCGCGGCGCGCTCGGTGGAGGTCTTGGCCGGTGGCGGGGCGTCCTCGCGGGCGGCGGCGGTCGAGGCGATGATGGCGAGGAGGCTGCCGGCGAAGACCATCATCGCGGGCAGGATCCGAGGGCGGGAGACGGAACGACGGAGGGACGGAGGGCGGTTGCTCATGGTGCGCCAGTTTACGATCCTACGACTGCTGTCGGTGAACGCGGTAGACTCGCGGCGCGAGTTCGAGCTCTAGGAGCCTCCTCCGCCCCACGGAAGCTGCAGTCTCCGCCGCCGGCGACAACCCGGGGGCTCGCAAACGCGTAGATAGAGTGCCCGCTCCGGCGGGCGCTGATCTCCAGTTCAAGAACCCTGCATCGAGGGAGGATCCCGATGATCCGAGACCGACTTCTGTTGTTCGCCGCCGCCTTGCTCGTCCTGGTACCGACGCTCGCCGTCCACGCGGCGGAGGTCGAGAGGGTCGAGAAGGGCAACCTGGTGATCGAGGGTATTCCCGACATCCCCGCCGATGTCGAGGCGCGGCTCCAGCGCTACGAGAACGCGCGCAGCGCGAGCTTCCAGGGTTGGTTGCCCGATGGCAGCGGCGTGCTGATCAGCACGCGCTTCGCCGAGACCAGCCAGATCCACCGAGTCGACCAGCCCGGAGGCGCCCGGCAGCAGCTGACCTTCTTCGACGAGCCCGTCGGCGGCGCCGCTCCGAGCCCGAAGGCGGACGATCCGGTCTTCCTCTTCACCAAGGACGTCGGCGGCGCGGAGTTCTTCCAGGTCTTCTCCTACGATCTCGAGACCGGCCGGTATCGGCTGCTCACCGACGGCAGCTCGCTCAACGGCAGTGTCACCTGGGCCCACGACGGCAAGCATTTCGCCTACTACACCACGCGGCGAAACGGCCGTGACTGGGACGTCTACCTCGGCGACGTCGACCGGCCCGAAGACGCCCGCGTGCTGCTCGAGAAGGGCGGCGCTTGGGTGGTCGGCGGCTTCTCCCCCGACGACTCGAAGCTGATCGTGGTGCGCTACATCTCGGCCAACGAGACAGATCCCTACATCCTCGACATCGCGAGCGGCGAGCTCTCCGCCATCGATGACACGGAGGAGCCGGTGGCGTATTCGGCCATGAAGTTCTCGGCCGACGGCAAGGGGTTGTACTACGCCTCGGACGAAGGCACCGAGTTCAAGCACCTCCGCTATCTCGACCTGGCTACCGGTGAGCGGACGACGCTGACCGCGGACATCCCCTGGGACGTAGAGTCGCTGGCGGTGTCGGACGACGGTCACTACCTCGGGTTCACGGTCAACGAGGACGGTATCGCGCGGCTCCACGTCCGTGATCTCACCGAGGCCGGCGCCGAGATCGCGCTTCCCGAGCTGCCCGACGGCCTGATCTACGGGCTCGACTTCGATCCGGCGAGCCGGCGTCTCGGCATGACCATCAACACACCGCAGACTCCCGGCGACGTCTTTTCTCTCGACCTCGCTACCAAGCGTCTCGATCGCTGGACCTATAGCGAGGTCGGTGGCCTGTCGACGGACGAGATGGTCGCGCCGGAGCTGATCCGTTTCCCGACCTTCGATTCGGTCGACGGCAAGCCGCGGCTGATCCCCGCCTTCTACTACCGGCCCGCCGGCAAGGGGCCTTTCCCGGTGGTCGTCGACATCCACGGTGGCCCCGAGGGGCAGGAACGGCCCAGTTTCAGCCCCTTCATCCAGTTCCTGGTGCGTGAGCTCGGTGTCGCGGTGCTGGCGCCCAACGTCCGCGGCTCCGCGGGCTATGGCAAGAGCTACCTGCTCCTCGACAACGGGATGAAGCGCGAGGACTCGGTCCAAGACATCGGCAAGCTCCTCGACTGGGCCGCCGCGCGACCCGAGCTCGACGGTGATCGCATGGGGGTCTTCGGCGGCTCCTATGGCGGCTACATGGTGCTGGCGTCGATGGTCCACTTCCATGATCGGCTGCGCGCCGGCGTCGACGTGGTCGGGATCAGCAACTTCGTCACCTTCCTCGAGAACACCCAGGACTATCGCCGCGATCTGCGCCGGGCCGAGTACGGCGACGAACGCGACCCGGAGATGCGGACCTTTCTCGAGAAGGTTTCGCCGATGACCCATGCGGCCCAGATCACCGATCCGCTCCTGGTCGTCCAGGGCCTCAACGATCCGCGGGTACCGGTCACCGAGAGTGAGCAGATGGTCGACGTGATCCGCGGCAACGGTGGCGAGGTCTGGTACCTGCTCGCCAAGGACGAGGGGCACGGCTTCCGCAAGAAGGTGAACCGCGACTACTTCCTGGCCTCGACGGCGCTGTTCTTCGAGCGCTACCTGGTGGGCTCGGTCCAGACCGGGGACGCCGAGGAAGGCCCAGCCTCGAAACCCTGAGTCGTGGAGACCTCCGCCCGATCGGCTGCGCTGCGTTCCGATCGGGCGGAGCGGTCTCAGTGGCGGTGGAGCACCGGGTGCAGGACCGCCTCGAACAGCCCGCGGTAGGATCCCGCCATGGGAGGTGACGAGACATCGAGGCAGGTGCCGGAAGGTCCGGGAGGCACCGACCTGCCGCCGGGCTTGCCGACCGTAGCCGGGGATCGGCCGCGTCTCGTACGCCAGATCCTCGGTGACCCGGAGCCCTGCGTCTACCTGCCGGCGGAGCAAGCCCGGATGTCCTTTCGCTATGTCGAGGGATGCCCGGGCGACGCCTATCAAGACATGCTCGAGCGCGGCTGGCGGCGCTTCGGCCGCATGTTCTTTCGGCCCGCCTGTGCCGCCTGTCACGAATGCCGGAGCCTGCGCCTCGACGTCGTCGGCTTCGAGCCCACCCGTTCGATGCGCCGCAACCAGCGGCGGAACCAGGATCTCGAGGTGCGGATCGGCCGGCCGTCGCTGTCCGGCGCGCACCTCGACCTGTACCGCCGCTACCACCGCGACATGGCCGAGCGCCGTGGCTGGCCGGACCGCGGCATCGATCCCCTCGACTACTACCGGACCTTCATCGAAGGCTTTGGAGGCTTCGGCTACGAGCTCCGCCTAGAGCTCGACGGGCGGCTGGTCGGCGTGTCGCTCTTCGATCGCTTACCGGCGGCGGTGTCGGCGGTCTACAGCTTCTACGAGCCAGAGCTGCGCTCGCGAGGGCTCGGGGTGTTCGCCCTGCTGTGCCAGGTCCGCCTGGCCCGCGACGACGGCATCCCGTGGCTCTACCTCGGTTTCCGTGTCGCGGGCAATCCAAGCATGCGGTACAAGGCGCAGTACCGTCCGCACCAGCTGCTCGAGGGGCGGCCGGACTTGAGCGAAGAGCCGGAATGGTCTCCAGGCTAGCCGTCCTGGTCCCGCCGGCGCCGATCGAGCAGGTCCTGCACCAGACCCTCCTCGGCGTCCCCCCCCAGGGCCCGCAAAGGGTCCTTGGGCATCGGCACGACGCGAATCACCTTGCCGTCGTCGAGCCAGATCAACTGATCGCCGGTTTCGATGTGATGCCGTTTGCGGATCGCTGCCGGAATCACGGTTTCCCCACGGGCGCCGACGCTGGATTCGGCGCTCTTGCTCCTCCCTGCCATGGTCCCCAAGCCTCCTTGGACCGGACCCCTCGGAAACCCGGCGGCTGCGGGTGGCGCAGAGCCCCCCCGACCGTCGTCGCCGAGACGGTGCGGACTCGAGAAATCAAGTAAGCGATGATCTTGACCGCTGCGAGTCTACCTCGATTCACCGTGGAGCAAGTGGCTGGCACCTTTACCAAGAAAGCGAGCGGGGTGGACTCGGGGTTGGCAGCCGTCCGGATCTATCCGAGGATGTGCGACCAAGTGGCTGGCACCTGCTCTGGAGCCTGATCCGGGAAGTCGCTCGAAGCCTGACCAAGTGGCTGGCACCTTCTGTTGAGGGCGACGCTGGCGAGGCCTGACCAAGTGGCTGGCACCTTTTGGTGAGGGCGACGCTGGCGACGGGGACGACGTAGACACGGGGAGGCCCGTTTCGGGGAGCGGCTCGACGGTGCCGACGGCTGACGTTCTTGGGATAGAGCGGCGATGATCCGAATCGAAGGACTGAGCAAGAGATATGGCGCCACCGTGGCGGTGGAGGACCTCGATCTCGAGGTTCCGGCGGGGGAGTTCTT
>JAGQSE010000334.1:1937-14636 GCA_020439725.1 Acidobacteriota bacterium | reverse complement strand
CTCCAGCGGGAGCCCTTGGCGGCGAGGGCGCTGCTCGGCTATGTGCCCGACCGGCCGCTGCTCTACGAGAAGCTCACGGGGCGCGAGATGCTGCTTTTCGTCGCCGGGCTGTACCGCCTGCCCGAGGCGGGTCTCGGCGAGCGCATCGAGGAGGAGCTCGAGCGTTTCGACTTGGCGGCGGTGGCGGATCGGCGGGTCGAAGAGTACAGCCATGGCATGCGCCAGAAGCTCTCCTTTGCCGCCAACTTCCTCCACGAGCCGCGCGTGCTGGTGGTCGACGAGCCCTGGGTCGGGCTCGACCCACGGAGCGTGCGCAAGGTGCGGGACGACCTCAAGCGCTGCACCCGTGACGGGCTGACGGTTTTCCTCTCGACCCACAGCTTGAGCCTGGTCGAGCAGATGGCGGATCGCGTCGGGATCATCCACCGTGGCCGCCTGCGCCACTTGGGCTCGGTCGAGGAGATCAAGGCTCTGGCCCAGCGCCCGGGGACCCTCGAGGACGTCTTTCTCGACCTGACTCGCGAGGACGGTGAGCCGTGAGCCCGCTGGGGGCGTTGCTGTGGGCGCGCTGGCGCACCGGAGTCCACACGGTGGCGTCGCTCGAGCGCCAGTCGCGGCTCAAGGTGGTGGTCGTCTCGGTCTCGACGCTGCTCCTGTGGCTCGGGGGCTATACCGTCGCGCGCCACGGCTTCGGCTTGCTCGAGGAGTTCGGTGCCGAGTGGCTGGGCGTCGGCCGGCGCACCCTGGCGGAGCTGGTCATGGCCCAGCTGCTCGCGACCTTCGCGCTCATCCTGCTCGTGCTGCTGGTGCTGTCGAACGCCGTCGCCGCCTGGGGCGTGCTCTATCGCTCACACGAGATGGAGCTTCTGGTGCTGACGCCGGCGGGATGGCGGACGCTTTTCCTGGCCCGCTTCGCCGAGTGTGTCTGGTTGAGCTCCTGGGGCTCCGCCTTCCTCGGCTCGGCCGTGCTCCTGGCCTACGGTCGTGCGATTTCGGCACCGGCTCCGTTCTATGCCGCGCTGGTGGTCGTCTTTCCACCCTTCGTGTTACTCGCCGCGGCTCTGGGAGCAGGGCTCGCCCTCGCCGCGGCGCGCTGGTTGCCGCGGCTGCCACGCGTCGCGGTGGTGGCCCTCGGACTCGTCCTGCTCGCCGTCGCTTACGCGATGTTCCGCCACCAGCTCGGGGTCCCGGACCAGGATGCCGGAGCCGCGTTCCGCGGGGTCCTCGACGGCTCCGCGGCGCCGTGGTTGCCGAGCCAGTGGGCGGCCCGTTCGGTCCTGCTGGCGGCCGACGGTGCCGTCGGTGCCAGCCTGGTCTCGGCGGGACGTCTGTGGGTGGTTGCCCTCGCGGTGCTCGCCGCCGTCACGGAGGTCGCGGCGTGCTGGCTCTACCCGGGGTGGACGGCCTTGCGCGATGGATCTTGGGGGGGACGCCGTCGCTGGTCTCGACGCCGGGCCGGTGGCTGGGGCGGTGGCTGGGGACGTTTTCTCGCCGTCATTCCGGAGCCGTACCGTTCGCTGACCGCCAAGGACCTGCGATCGTTCTGGCGAGATCCGGGTCAATGGTCCCAGTTCGTTCTGTTCTTCGGGATCATGGCTCTCTACGCCGCCAACATGCGGCCGACGATCCCGGTGTACCAACGGGAGCTGTGGCAGGGCTGGATCAGCGTTCTCAACGCCGCGGTGGTGCTCTTGGTGCTGGCGACGCTGACCACGCGCTTCGTCTTCCCGCTCTTGAGCCTCGAAGGACGGCGGATGTGGCTCCTCGGCTTGGCGCCGGTGGCGCCACGACAGGTGCTGGCGCACAAGGTGGTCCTGAGCGTCGTGACGACCTCGGTCTTCACCCTGCCCCTGGCGGCGGTGTCCGGGTGGCGGCTGGGTCTCGACGGGGTCGAGTGGACGTTCACGGCGTTCACCGTGGCGGTCGCCACGGTGGCGTTGTCGGGCTTGGCGGTGGGGCTCGGCGCCGCGCTTCCGGATCTGTCCGAGGACAACCCGGCACGGATCGTTTCGGGCGTCGGGGGAACTCTGAGCTTCGTCCTGAGCATCGTCTTCGTGGTCCTCGCGGCCGGGGCGATGGCCTGGGTGCTCCACTGGTCCTGGCTGTCAGGCCGTTTCGGACTGACGGTGGAGCGGAGCACCGCGGCCGCATGGGCCGGTCTGGCCGTACTCGTCCTCGGCTTTCTGGCGACCTGGCTGCCGCTCCGTGCTGGATTGCGCCGGCTCGAGGCCCTCGAGCTCTGAGCGAAGAGGCCGCGGGACATCGGCCAGGGGAGCGCCAGCGCGCCGTATACTTGTCCCTCCGCCTCTCTGATCTCGATGCAAGGAGCCCACATGAAGCACGTAGCCCACCCACCCTCGCGGGCATCCTTCCCGGTCGTCGCGGTTCTCGCGGGCCTGCTCGCCACCGGGTGCGGCGCACCGCCACAGAGCGCATCGGATGGCGACGCGGTGGATCCAGGCAGGGCGAAGATCGCGACGGCACCCCACGCCGACTGGGCGCTGGCCATCCATGGCGGAGCGGGAGTGGTGCGCTCCTCGGTGTCGCCGGAGGAAGAGCCGGCCTATCGTGCTTCGCTCGAAGCGGCCCTCGATCTCGGCAGCGGCATCCTCGCCGACGGTGGCACCGCCCTCGACGCGGTCGAAGCGGTGATCCGCACCCTCGAGGACGATCCGCTGTTCAACGCGGGCCGCGGCGCGGTGTTCACCAACGAGGGCACCAACGAGCTCGACGCCGCGATCATGGACGGCAGCACCCTCGCCTGTGGCGCCGTGACCGGGGTCAAGACGGTGCGCCATCCGATCACGCTGGCCCGCCGCGTGATGGAGCGGTCGCCCCACATTTTCTTCTCCGGCGCCGGCGCCGAGGCCTTTGCCGACGAAGCCGGTGTCGAGCGCGTGGCGCCGGAGTACTTCTTCGTCCAGAAACGCTACGACCAGTGGCGCGCGGTGGTCGAGGGCGAGGCCGCGGAAGCCCAGGGCGAACCGGCGGACGACGCCGAGGCCCAGGGCGGCGAAGACAAGCACGGCACGGTCGGCGCGGTCGCCCGCGACACCCACGGCAACGTCGCGGCGGCGACCTCGACGGGGGGGCTGACCAACAAGCGCTGGGGGCGCATCGGCGACGTGCCGGTGATCGGCGCCGGGACCTACGCCTCGAACGCCAGCGCGGCGGTCTCGTGCACCGGGATCGGCGAGCGCTTCATCGAGCACACGGTGGCGCGCGACGTCACGGCGCGGATGGAATACGGTGGCGAAAGTCTCCAGGAGGCCGCCAAGGCGGAGATCCACGAGGTGCTCGAGCCCGAGAGCGGGGGACTGATCGCCGTCGGTGCCGACGGTTCGATCGCCATCGAGTTCAACACCGAGGGGATGTTCCACGGCTCCGGCGACTCGACGGGACAGCGGTCGGTGGGGATCTGGCAATGAAACGCGAGTTCCACCATGCCCTGGTCATCGGCGCCTCCTCGGGCATAGGTGAGGCCCTGGCCCGCCGTCTCGCGGCGGCGGATTGTCGGGTGGTCATGGTGGCCCGCCGGCGCGACGAGCTCGAACGCATCGCCGCCGAGATCAACGACCTGTGCGGTGAGGAACGGGCCTTCCCGCTGGTCCACGACGTCAGGGATCGCGACGAGGTGCCACGCCTTTTCGAGCAGGTGCCCCGCACCCTGGGCGGTCTCGATCTGGTGGTCTACGCCAGCGGCGTCTTGCACAAGGTCGGGTTCGAGGAGTACGACACCGCCAAGGACGCGCACACCTTCGAGGTCAACTTGCTCGGCGCCGTCGCCTGGCTCAACGCCGCCGCCGCTCGCTTCCAGCGGCTCGGAGGGGGCACCATCGTCGGGATCGGCTCCATCGCCGGTGATCGCGGTCGTTCGGGAAGTCCCGCCTACAACACTTCGAAGGGTGCGCTGGCGATCTACCTCGAGACGCTGCGCAACCGCATCGCGCGGCGGGGTACGAAGGTGGTGACCATCAAGCCGGGCTATGTCGAGACGCCGATGACCGCCGGCGCCAAGATGTTCTGGGAGGTCAGCGCCGACCGTGCCGCCCAGATCATTCTCGCCAAGGCGCGCCGTGGGGTCGTCTGTGCCTACGTTCCGGCCCGCTGGAGACTCGTGAGCTGGGTCATCCGCTCGATCCCATCCTTCCTTTTCCGGCGGCTCAAGGTCTAGCCATGCCCCCGGCGACGGCGGTCTCCCCGAGCTCGGTCGACACGGCGGTGGCGCCGCTGCCCGTCGACCGTCTCGAGCGGGTCGACGGTTGGGGGATGGCGGTCTCTGCGCCCGGCTACGTCTACCGGCCGTCGACGATCGACGGCGTGCGGGACGTTCTCGAGCTGGCACAGCGACGCGGCCTGCCGGTGACCCAACGGGGGTCCGGACGAAGCTATGGCGACGCGGCCCTGTGCCCTGAAGCGCTGATCCTCGAGCTGAACCGGATGCGGCGCATCCTCGCTTGGGATCCGGAGAGCGGAGTCCTCGACGCCGAGGCCGGGGTCTCCATCGCCGAGATCTGGCGCTATGCCCTGGGTGACGGCTGGTGGCCCGCAGTCGTGCCAGGGACGATGCATCCGACGCTGGGCGGCTGTCTCGCCATGAACGTCCACGGCAAGAATTGCTGGCGTCGCGGTACGGTGGGTGATCATTGTCTCGAGCTCGACCTGCTCCTGCCCACCGGCGAGATCCGGACGCTCTCGAGGCAACGGGACGCCGAGCTCTTCCACGGAGTGATCGGTTCATTCGGTCAGTTGGGGGTCATCACGCGAGCACGCTGGCAGCTCAAGAAGGTGAGCTCGGGCCTCCTCGAGGTCCGTGCGGTTCCCGCCCGCGACCTGGGCGAGATGCTGCGCATCGCCGACGATGCCAAGGAAACCTCTGAGTACGTGGTCGGTTGGCTCGACGCCTTTGCCGGCGGCAAGCGCCTCGGCCGGGGCCAGCTGCACCTGGCGCGGCATCTCGAGGAGGGCGAGGATCCGGCGCCGACCCAGACGCTGAAACTCGAAGCCCAGGACCTTCCCGACACGTTCTTCGGTGTGATCCCCCGGTCGGTCATGTGGCGGCTGATGAAGCCTTGGAACCACCGGCCTGGGATGCGCCTGGTCAACTCGGTCAAGTTCCACCTGTCGAATACCCTCGGCAAAGATGCCGTCTACCCGCAATCTCTCGCCGCCTTTTCCTTTCTCCTCGACTACGTTCCCGGCTGGAAGAAGACGTATTTGCCCGGCGGTTTGATCCAGCACCAAAGCTTCGTTCCGGCGCCTGCGGCGGAGGGCGTGTTCCGCCGTCAGCTCGAGCTCTGCCGCCAGCGCGGCATGCCCTCCTTCTTGGCGGTGCTCAAGCGTCACCGCCCGGATCCTTTCCTCTTGAGCCACGCCGTCGACGGCTTCTCGTTGGCGCTCGACTTCCCCGTCACCGGTGGCAACCGCAGGCAGCTGTGGCGGCTGGTCCGTGACCTCGCTGAACCGGTGATCGAGGCCGGCGGCCGGTTTTATCCAGCCAAGGACGCGGCGTTGCCGCCGGAACTGTTCCGTGCCGGCTTCACCGACGGGCAGCTCGAGCGCTTCGCCGAGCTCAAGGATCGCTGCGATCCCGACCGTGTCTTGACCTCGGCGTTGGCCGAGCGGCTCCTCGGCTGACCCTTCCCCCAGACGGTCTCGACTCGCGCGGAGGACCCGCCACCGGCGGCTCTCCAAGCGCTCGGCTCGCTCCTTCTGCATGTCCTGAATGCTCGAATGGTCGGTTCGCGACAGATTTGCATGAAGCCAAGCCTGCTCGGGGACATCAGTTTTCATGTGTGCCCGAGATGTCCCGGAAGGCATTCTTGAGCGAGTCTGTACCTTTTCGATAACAACTGCGCTGGAGAGCTTGCGGATCCATATCCTTGGAGCCCGGCAAGCAGGGACGCGTCGAGGGCGGGGAGCGGGCGGTGCCGAGGATCCCATCGCCCCGGGGTCGTTGCTACGGAGCGCAGACCGTTGCCAAAGCGTTGTTCGTGTCCGATTTCTTGGATTCGCCACCCGAGGTTCGAAGCTTCAGGTGGCCCGAAGCGAGGTAAGGGACGATGAGGAAGAGCTCGATGTTGGTCCTGGGAACAGCGGCGCTCCTGATGCCGATGATGGCGATGGCGGCCGGGCCGTCTCGTCAGTCGCAGGCCGAGGCCCGCAGCTTGGCCTTTTTCACCAACGAAGCTTCGGTCTTCGGCCTGGTCAACCCCGCCGCGGAGCTCGCGGTCAAGCGTAGCCGGGTCGACGACAAAGGTGTCACCCACGTGCGCTACCAGCAGCTCTATCGCGGTGTACCGGTGTTCGAGGGCGAGGCCATCAGCCACGTCGGCGCCAAGGGCGACGTGACCGTGACCAGCGCGCTGCGCTCCGGCTTCGACCTCGACGTCACCCCGAAGCTCGGCCGCGACGAGGCGATCGCCAAGGCTCTCGACCTGGTCGGTGCGGTGGGCAAGAGCCAGGTACTGTCGGCGGACCTCCAGGTCCTTCCCCCGCAGCGCACTGGCAGTGAGCACCTCGCCTGGCATGTCGTCGTCTTCGTCGAGAACAAGTTCGACGCGACCTCGCAGACCGATCTCTTCATCGATGCCCATGACGGTGGCCTGGCCTGGTCTTTCGACTCACTCGAGACCAGCGCCGCGATCGGCACCGGCAAGACCATGTATGTCGGCAACAAGTTCCTCGACACCGATTTCGCGGGTGTTACCTACTCGCTGACCGACGATACCCGCGGTGGCGGCAACTACACGTGCGACCAGAACAACCGCACCGGTGGGGGCTGTCGGTCGATGAATTCGCCCACCAACGTCTTTGGCAACAACGTCAAGGACAGCTCGGACCGCAACACTGCCGGTGCCGACGCCCACTATGGCCTGATGGAGACCTGGGACTACTACCTCATCATGTTCGGCCGTAACGGCATCGATGGCGCCGGTCGCAAGACCTACTCGCGGGTCCACTACGGCCGCAACTATCAGAACGCGTTCTGGAGCAACTCGTGCTTCTGCATGACCTACGGCGACGGTGGCTCGACCTTCTACCCGCTGGTGGCTCTCGACGTGGCGGGTCACGAGATGTCCCACGGCGTGATGAGCACCGAGGCGAACTTGACCTACTCGGGTGAGTCGGGTGGCCTCAACGAGTCGAACTCAGACATCTTCGGCACCATGGTCGAGTACTCGGTGAACAGCACGCTGGACGTGCCCGACTACTGGATCGGGGAGCGGATTTACAAGGCCAACTGGAGCAGCGGCGGCACTGTCTACACGCAGACCAAGGCGCTACGGTACATGGACGATCCCCACAAGGATGGCACCAGCCCGGCGTGCTGGTCGAGCAGCTTGGGATCGCTCGACGTCCACTATTCGTCGGGCCCGAACAACCACATGTTCTACCTCCTCGCCGAGGGCGGTACGAGCAAGTGCAACGGCAACACGGTGACCGGGATCGGTCGCGACAAGGCCGCGCGCATCTGGTACAAGGCGATCAGCGACTACATGACCTCGTCGACCAACTACCATGGTGCCCGCACCGCCGCCCTCTCCGCGGCCGCGGCGCTATATGGCTCGGGCTCGACGGAGTACAACGCGGTGAACGCCGCCTTCGCCGCCATCAACGTCACGTAGTTTGGTTCGGGGGCTGGCTCTGCCAGCCTCGGCTCGACGCCCTCCGGGACTCCGGTCTCGGGGGGCGTCGTCGTTCAGGCCGTTCCAGACAAGGTGCCATACAAGGTGCCAGCCTCTTGGTCAGCTACCGCCCGAGAACGGGCTTGGGTGCCGGCCTCGTGGTCGCAGAAGGCTTCTGGAACGGCATTCAGAGCCTGAGATCTCGGTGGTTGACCGATACAGCGAGGCGCCCAAAGCGGGCTCCGGCTTCCTTGGGCTGATCCGGTGCCTTGCGCTGGCTCTGCCAGGGCACACCCCTTCCGTTGTGCTCCTACGAACCTGGCGAGTGTCGATGCTTGAAGGATCAAGTCACAGGCACGCAAGACCTACTTGCCACGAAGGGTAACGCTGGTGGGAACGACCCCGGAGGAAAACGAACCCCGAGTCGCCCTTGCTTGAGCTGTTTCGCAGCCTGGCGGTACCTGGCCACGAAGGCTCGGTATGCCTCCAGAACGCGCAGCCGGGCCGCGCGCGATGCTGCATGGACCAAGGGTGTACGCGAGCGCTTCGCTCTCTGGGGCCGATGCTGGGGATTCTGGCGGAGAACGGCTCGCCGACCGAGGGGGCGCGTTCCCTGGTTGGTATGGCGCTGCGCGGTGATCTGCTCGATCTCACGAATCAAGCTTCGGACTTGGTCGCGGTACTCCTCCCACTCGAGATGGTCCCAGCAGGGTAGCTTCGAGAGGCGGATTCGTACTCTCGTTGTAAACGCTTGATTCGACGAGAGCTCTCCCTCCATGCGGCGCTGGGATCGATAGCAGCTAGTCCGGTCGATCCACTCCCCGTCGAGACCTCGACCCGAGAGGATCGCTGATGCGGCGTGCAGCCCCGGCCACTGACGGGGGGTAGCGACCAGATCTTCTTTGCAGCCCTGCTCGAGCAAGTAGGACAGTTGCTGTGCTTGGGCAGCTTCTTCGTCATCCACCAGGACCGCCGTGTACCGTTCTCCCCAGAAGCTGCCACTCCAGCCTCGGATGCGGCCGACCTCGCGGGCGATGTTCCCGGCGACATGGTTCATGAAGCGAGCCAGCTGCCTGGCGTCGTGGACCCAGAGAAGGAAGTGGAGATGGTTCGAGAGCGCGCTGACACCGATGATCTGAACGTCGTAGAGCTGCTGAGCCCGGGCGACGATCCCGGTGAGGAGGATGTTGACCCGTCGGTTCGGGTTGAGGAGGTACCGGGCCTGGAAGCATCGTTGGCTGACCGCCACGAGACTTCCGCCCTCTGGGATGAATCGAAGTTTTCTCATAGTGCCCCACAGAAGACGTCGTGGGGCCGGGAGATCTTGCAATCCCCGCAAGATTCTCTGAGATGCGTGGTCGATGACGGTCTATCGGTGGATGACGAGGAGCCGTCGGCTCGAGGTCGGACTAGAGGCGTCGAACAAGCGTCGGACAAGTGGCTGGCACCCTCAGCCGGCGGCGTCGGCGGCGCTTGGCCAAGTGGGTGGCACCCGGTTCAGCGTGGGTAGCCGAGGATCGTCGTGGGCAGCCAGGCGTTCAGCTGCGAGGCGACGAAGCGATGCCCGGCGGGGGAGTAGTGATGCCACGCCTCGTCGAGATAGAAGGTCTGGGCGGTGGCCCCCTGGCTGGCGAAGGCAGGTCGAAGGTCGAGAAAAGGGATGCGTCGCGACGCGCAGTAGGCGCCAAGGACGTCGGAGACCTGACCGTAGGTCTCGACCGCGGCAGCGTCGGTGAGCTCCCGGAGCTCGGGGAAGAGCACCACGGCAAAGGAACGACCGTTGCGCCGCGAGTCCTCGTCTAGATCACGGATCATCGCCAGGGTGACTGCCATCAGCTGGTCGCCGTCCTGGCGGGCTGCCGGTGACGATCGATCCGGAACCAAGGCCGCGAGGCTGCGAGCCAGCGCGCTCCTGTGGAGGAAGTAGTCGACCCCCTGGCCGCGCTCGAGGAGCGGTGAGCCAGTCGAAATCTTGTCCGGAGCCGGCTGACCTTCGACCACTACGCGCTCGCCGTCGAGCCGGAACGTCGGCTTGCCGTAGCCGTTGGCCGTGCGATTTCCGGCCATGCGCCAGATGTCGTCGGCGATCAGTGCGAAGACCAATAGATCTGCGTCGAGGGCCTCGGCGTGTTGCCGATACCAGAGATAGCACTGGCCGACGCCGTACCCGCCCTGGCCCATGTTGACCACCTGCAGCCGCGGATCGAGACGCTCGAGGTCGGCCTCGTAGGTCTCTTCGTCACCGACACCGTAGCCGAGGGTGAACGAGTCGCCGAGGGCCACGATCCGGTAGCGTCCGGCGGGCTTGCCGGAGAGGTACTCCTCCCGGCCGCGAAACCCTTCGGAGGTGATGGTGATGTCGCGACCGGGGCCATAGAAATCGGCGATGTGCTTGCCCGGGACATGAACCCATCCCAGGTCGGGGTCGTAGCGCGAGTGGGATTCTTCCTTGAACTCGGCGGCCTTGGGTTGGTCGGCGCGGAAGCGCTGGTAGTCCGGGATCAGCCAGGCGAAGCTGGCGAGGCCCTCGAGGAAGACCAGCCCTAGCGCCGCGGCGATGGCGGCGAAGAGGAGCTTCTTGGCCAGGCTCATGCTTCGACCTCCGGGCGGCGGCGCGACAGCAACACGGCCGCGAGGTAGACGGCGAGGGCGACCAGGAGAAGCCCTCGAAAGCCAACGATCATCGAGACGAACTCGAGGAGCCCGCCAAAGACGGCGCCGAGCAGGTTCCAGCCGAAGGCGCGGCCGGCGTCGTCGCGCTCCTTGAAGAGCAGGGCGAAGCAGATCGAGGCGAAGAAGATCGGTGCCCCGACCAGCGCCACCGACGCGCCCAACCGGCCGGCTGTGCCGAGCCCGAGAAGAGCGTCCACGGGGACGGACCAGGCGGTGAGGAGGGTTGCGACGAGGCCCACGACCCCCACCTTCCAGGGCAGGGGGCGGCGCGCCGCCAAGAGGGTGGCACCTAGGATCATGAGGAGGATCGAGCCGAAAACCACCGCGCTGGTCAGCCAGGTGGCGCCCCACACCAGGTTGAGGGCGGTGACCGAGCGGGTCTCGAGGAGCATGAAGCCGACACCGAAAAGGAGCATCGGCAGATCGATCTCGCGGGGGCGGAGCAGCGAGCGCCGCATCGACGTCGACGCCAGCGCCACGCCGCCCACGGCGGTGAGCGCCAAGAGCCCCACCAGGCTCAGGTAGAAGCCGCTGATCGAGCGATGGGCGAGGTAGAGGAAGGGCCAGTCGTCGGTAGGGACCTCGAGCCCCGGCGCGGTTTCCCTGCGAAAGGTCTCGGCGAGCTCGCTACGCGGACCGGCGCCATAGTCGGCAAAGGCGGGGCCGGACATCAGAATCGTGTTGAACAGGCCGAAGTGGCGCTCGACGCGGAACGGGTACTGGCCGAAGACTTCGAGGTGCAGTGCGGTCAGACGGTCCAAGATGTAGCCCTTCGAGACCATGAAGTACATCACCACGCCGCCATCCGGCGCGAGCAGACGCTTGGCTTCCTCGAGGCATTGTCGGGTGTAGACGAAGTTGTCGAGCCGTACGTTGGACAGCGCCGACAGCCGGGTCATCGAGTCCAAAGTTCCGAAGACGATGAGGTCGTAGGGCTCGTGCTCACCGTGGAGGAAGGAGCGGGCGTCGGTGTTGTGCACCGTCACCCGCGGCGAGGCGTAGGGTCGGTCCGGATGGTAACGCCGGCCGAGATCGAGGATGACCGGATCGATTTCCACGGCGTCGACGTGCTCGGCACCCTCGTCGAGCAGCACCGAGACGTCGTTGCCGGTGCCGGCGCCGAGCACCAGCGCGCGCCGTGGCGGGCGCTCGAGCAGGCTGAAGGGCAGGTGGTAACCCTCGCGGGTCGAGCGGTGCTCGTCGCTGACGGCGGTCTCGGAGCGCCGCAGCCCGATGCCGTACTGGTGGAGTGAGCCGTTGGCCAGCACGCGGACCCCATAGAGGTCGCCGCCGGTTTCGGCGCGGAGGGCGTAGTAGGGGCTGTAGGCCTGGTTCTTCTCGGTGCGGGCGACGATCAACACCAGCACCACCGCCACCACCAGGTAGAGCGCGCCCCAGCGCTTCCGGCCACCGAGGAAGAAGACCGCGCCGCCGGTGAGGAAGAGCGCGAACCAGCTCCACGGGAAGACGCCGGCAAAGCCCGCGATGGTGAAGGCCATGATGCCCACCAGCGATCCGCCGATGTCCCAGCTGTAGCCCCACAGCGCTCCCGAGCGCCGGCGGAAGGCCTCGAGCCGTTCGCCCACCAGCTGGCCGAGGGGTACGAAGGTCGAGGCGCTCAGCAGGAAGGCGGCATAGATCGGCCAGCGCACTCCGGGTACGACGGGCGCGTCCTTGGGGAGGTCGTAGTAGAGCAGCCAGAGGTGCTCGGCGCCGGAGGTTTCGGTGAAGGCGACGCGGCCGAGCAAGAGGGTGGCACCTACCAGAAGGGTCATGGCGATCGGGTAGAGGACGAGCAGCGAGCGCTTGCCGGTGCGGAGGCTCCCGACACCGAGACCGAGGAACGCGCTGAGCAGGATCAGGTTGGGGAAGTAGGCGAGGACGCGGACCTGGCTGGGTAGCCAGCGGATCAGCGCCAGCTCCTGGAAGAGCACCACCGCCGAGGCCAACAGCAGCTCGAGACCGAGCCGGCGCGTCGACCGCTCGCCCAAGGGAAGGGTCAGCCAGACGCCCAGCGCCTCGAAGAGAGAGGCGCGATGCGGTGCGTTCGGGCTCGTCATCGGGGAGCTTTCAGGAGGTGCAGCGGTAGGGCTCGGCGTCGCCGGCGACGGCCGAGTCTACCGCAGTCCCTGGGATGCGGGTGGGGCCGGTGGTAGGCTCGGCGTCGCCGGTGGCGGAGGGTCCCCGGCCGCCCAGCGATGCTCGCCGCTCCATCCAGCCACCACCGCTTCGCCAGCCGGCACCGTCGGTGCCTTGGTCTCTTTCTCTGGGCGATGGCCGTGGTGCTCACCGTGGCTTCCTGCTCGCCGTCTTCGGGCCGGCTCGATGGCGCTCCGATCATCCTCATCTCGGTCGACACGCTGCGGGCGGATCACCTGCCCGCCTATGGGTACGACCG
>JAGQSE010000334.1:242-1800 GCA_020439725.1 Acidobacteriota bacterium | reverse complement strand
GGCTACGCCTTCGATACCAGCCGCCACCCGACCCTGCCGATGCTGCTCAAGCAGGCGGGCTACACCAGCGCCGCCGCCGTCTCCGCCTACGTCCTGCACGCAGAGACCGGTCTCGGCGAAGGCTTCGAGGTTTATGACGATGACTTCGAGGCGCGCGGCGACCGCCCCGCGGACCGCGTCGAGCGCGCCGGGGACAAGACCGTGGCGCGGGCTCTCGAGTGGATCCGCGGACGCAAGGATCACCGCTTCTTCTGTTTCCTCCACCTCTTCGAGCCCCACGACCCCTACGATCCGCCGGAGCCGTATCACACCCGGTACGCCGACGACCTCTACGATGGCGAGATCGCCTGGACCGACGAGATTCTCGGGCGCTTCTTCGACGGCTTGCGCGAGGAGGGGATCTACGACGATGCCCTGATCGTCTTCCTTTCGGATCATGGCGAGGGGCTCGGCGACCATGGCGAGCAGCGCCACGGGCTGCTGCTCTATCGCGAGGTTCTCCACGTACCGCTCCTGATGAAGCTTCCCCGGGGCCGGCTCGGCGGCACCCGTGTGGTTCGTCCCGCGGAGCTCATCGACGTCGTGCCGACGGTGCTCGATCTCCTGGGGATCACTCCGCCGGGAGAGCTCGAGGGGAGCTCCTTGGTGCGGCTGGCGGAGGCGAAGGACGACCATCTCGACAATCGGCGGGTCTACGGCGAGACCCTGTACGGCCGGATCCACTACGGCTGGAGCGAATTGCGCTCGATCCTCGACCGGACGCACCACTACATCGAGTCACCCAATCCCGAGCTCTTCGATCTCGAGCAGGACCCTGGCGAGACGAAGAACGTCCTCGAAGACCAGCGGCGGACCTATTTCGAGCTGCGCAAGGTCCTCGAGGGCTATCCGACCGGGTTCGAGGCGCCCAAGGCGGCGGACCCGGAAGAGGCGGCACGCCTCATGGCCCTCGGCTACCTGGCCTCGGCGGCGCCCGACAGCGGCGGCGAGCGCCCCGACCCGAAGGAGAACCTCTATGTCGTCGACGCGGTTCAGCGTGCCGTCGACCTGCGGGCGGCGGGCCAGTACGAGGAGGCGGTGGAGGCGCTGCGCGAGCTCCTCGACAAGCACCCGGAGGTCCAGGACGCCCACCTCCTCCTGGCACCCGCGCTACGCGCTCTGGGGAGGAATGAGGAAGCCCTCGAGGCCTGCCGGCAGGCCCTGGCGGTGCTGCCCAGCCTCGAGCCGTTGATCTCCCTCGAGATGGCCCACGCCGATCTCGCTTTGAAGCGCTACGGTGACGCCGAGACGCGGGCCAAGGCGGGAGAATCCATCGATCCTGGGCAGAGCCTCGAGCTCCAGGCCCGCGCCGAGCTGGGCCGCGGAGACCTGCTGGCAGCGCTCGAGACGGTCCGGCGCGGTCTCGCGGCCACCGATCCGCCGCGCTTGTCGTCATTGCTGCTGGCGGCGGAGATCCAGATGCGCCGCGAGGACCCCCAGGGTGCCTTGACCTATCTCGAGCAGGCGCACCGGCGGACGGCCTCGCCGGGGGCCGCTCCGGTGCCGGGCCTCGAGTCCG
>JAGQSE010000334.1:0-237 GCA_020439725.1 Acidobacteriota bacterium | reverse complement strand
ACGCCCTCGCACGGCTCGGCCGCTACGACGAGGCCGAGGCGGCGTTCCTCGAAGAGATCCGTCGCTTCCCGGCCAACGGCCAGGCCTACACGCGGCTGGCGGTGGTCTACGCTTCAATGCGGCGTTTCGAGCGGATCGAGCCGCTGCTCGAGAGCATGGCGGCGGCGAACCCCGATGCGGTCAGCTACGCTCTCGCCGCCGAGACCCTCGACCGCCTGGGCAATGCCGAAGGCGCCG
>JAGQSE010000017.1:14906-15111 GCA_020439725.1 Acidobacteriota bacterium | reverse complement strand
GACCTGCTGCGCGAGGCCGCCAACTACACCGCCAACGATTCGCTCAAGAAATTCCTCGAGCTGCGCGCGGACGCCTTCGGCACCGACGACTACTACGCGAGCGATTTCGCGTGGATGGACCTCGACGCACCGGTGGAGGTCACCATCGGGCCTTACGAGACCTACGAGGACGAGCTTTTTGGCTACAAGGCGGCCTTCGAGGCCT
>JAGQSE010000017.1:0-14835 GCA_020439725.1 Acidobacteriota bacterium | reverse complement strand
TGGCTCGAGCGCAACCTGCCGATCCCCGACGAGGACAAGAACCTGAACCGCGGCTCCGAGAGCCCGATCCGGGTCGTCGACCTGGTCTACAACGCCGGCGACGCCAAGGCCGGTGTCCAGACCGTCGCGTTCAACCTGCCCAACGACGAGCGCGTGCGCGAGGCCAAGGGCTCGAAGAAGGTGTTGCTGCGCAACGTCATGCGCGCCAAGTACGACCGCATCCTGGTGCCCATCGCACAGAAGGTGCTGAGCCCCGAGAATGCCGATCACCTGTCCTTCGACGCCTTCCTCGACGAGGTCCTGCACCACGAGCTGTCCCACGGCCTCGGCCCCGGCAAGATCGTCGTCGACGGGCGCGACACCGAGGTCCGGCTCGAGCTCAAAGACCTGTACTCGACCCTCGAAGAGGCCAAGGCCGACGTCATGGGGGTCTACAACATCCTGGCGCTGATCGACGAGGGCGAGATCCCCGCCGAGCTCCGCGACTCCCTCGAGCCGACCTATGTCGCCGGTCTGATCCGCGGTGCGCGCTTCGGTCTCGACGAGGCCCACGGCCAGGGCACGGTGGCGCAGCTCAACTTCCTGCTCGAGAAGGGCGCCCTGGAGCTCGACGACCAGGGGCGGCTCGCCGCGGTGTCCGAGAAGTTCCCCGGCGCCATCCGCGACCTGCTCCACGAGCTCTTGACGCTCCAGGCGCGTGGCGATTACGACGGCTCGCGGGCCTTCCTCGATCGCTATGGTGTCGCCAGCGATGCGCTGCGTGACCTGGTGGGTCGCCTCGGGGATCTGCCGGTGGACATCCGGCCGCTCTTCAAGCCGGTCGAGGTGACCCCCGCCAGCTGAGCCGGCGCCGCCGTCCTGGCGCTCAAGGGCGGCGGTGCACGACGGATCCGGCCTTGACCACCGCGACCACCGGGTTGACCCCGAAGTGGTAGCCCAGGTGGTCGAGGTTGGGTCCGTCGAGGAGCACCGCGTCGGCGTCCTTGCCCACCTCGAGACTCCCCAGGCGCCGACCCTGGCCGAGGACCGAGGCGGCGTTCAAGGTCACCGCGGTGAGGCTCTCCTCGATCGACAGCCCGAGCCGGAAGATCCCCAGCCAGAGGATCATCGGCAGCGATTCGGTGTGGCTCGAACCCGGGTTGCAGTCGGTGGCCAGGACCACCGGCACCCCCGCCTCGACGAAGCGCCGGGCCGGCGCGTAATGCGGCTTGCGCAGGAAGAAACTGACCCCGGGGAGCAGCACCGCCGCCACCCCGGCACGGGCCATGGCCTCGACCCCGGCCTCGGAGACCGCCAGCACGTGGTCCGCCGACGCCGCGCCGAGCTCCGCCGCCAGCTCGGCGCCCCCCGAGTCGGCGAACTCGTCGGCGTGAAGCCGCGGTACCAGCCCGTGACGCCTCCCCGCCTCGAGCACCCGCCGCGCCTGGTCGACCTCGAAGACTCCACGCTCACAGAACACGTCACAGAAGGTGGCGAGTCCGTGCTCGGCGGCGGCCGGCGTGATGCGCTCGCAGATCTCGCGCACCCAGGCCTCGCGCGCCGCCGCGTCGGCACGGTGCTCGGGCGGAAACTCGTGAGCGGCGAGGAGTGTGGTGACCACCTCCACGGGCTGATCCGCCGCCGCCCGCCGCGCGGCGCGGAGCTGTTTGAGCTCGGCCTCGAGCTCGAGCCCGTAGCCGCTCTTGACCTCCGCCGTGGTGGTCCCCCACTCGAGCATCCGCGCGAGCCGCGCCCGCGTGTTGGCCACCAGCTCGTCCTCGCTGGCGGCGCGCGTCGAGCGCACCGTCGACAGGATGCCGCCGCCGGCGGCGGCGATCTCCTGGTAGGTCTTGCCCGCCAAGCGGTCGGAGAACTCGTGCTCGCGGGTGCCGGCCCACGGCAGGTGCGTGTGGCAGTCGACGAATCCCGGCACCAGGCAGCGGCCGGAGCCGTCGAGACGCGGCACCCCCGGGAGCTCACCGAGCTGCCGGCGCCGCTCCTCGGGCGAGCCGACGAAGACGATGCGACCACCCCGGCACACGACATCGACACCGTTCAGCCGCTCGACGGCCCCCTGGGCGGCGCCGCGACGATGGCTCGTACCCTTGGGGGTGGCGACCTCGGCCAGGTCGTGGATCAACAACTCGCTCACCCTAGCCCCACTTTCTCGCGCCCCAGGCGGCGCACCTCGTCCGCGACCCAGGCCTCGACCTCGGCCCAGGTGGGAGTGCCCGTACCCCCGGGAATCTCCGGCTCCTGGCGCGCCAGCGTCAGGTCGGCGAGGCCCTTGAGGGCCTGCAGCTCGAAGTCGCGGACGTGCCCGAACTTGTCCGCCGAACGCTCGAGGAGCCCCGCCAGCGGCAGACGCCGGCACAGCAGGTAGAGGTCGGTGAAGTCGCGGCGCGTGCCTCGGCTGATGATGGCGGCGATCTTCATCAGACCGAGATCGATCGCCGACGCTACCGCCAGCCCGCCATAGGAGCGCTCGGGATCGACCAGCGGGTAGGGGTAGTAGAAGACCTTGATCGCCGTGCCGTCGCCAAAGCGGGCGAAGAGATAACCGTCGCGCGCGGTCTCGACCCGCGTCCCGGGGTCGAGATCGAGGAGGTCGCCGAGCAGGTCTCTCCGCTTCTGCGGCGTCAGGCGGTTGCCCGGGCTCATCAGGTCGAGCCCGCGCGGCCGGCGGTGTCCGAGATAGAGCGCCAGCGCCGCGGTCCCGGCAAGATAGGCATCCGCGGCCCAGGGACGGTCGGCGAGGGCGGCGAGCCGCGTCTCGAGCTCGGCGTTCGGGTGCGCGGGGTTCAGAAGCTCCACAGCTCCTCCACGATCTCGGGCGGCGGGCTTTCGGTGCCCAGGAGCAGCTGCCAGAAGGCGCGGCTGCGGCGCGACAGCTGGCGTCCGCCGCGGCGGCCGAGCCAGCACGCGAGCTCGGCCTCGCCCACGGTCTTGGTCAACCAGCGGAGATCGGCCTCCTCGCCGTCCTCGAGCAGCCGCCCGACGACCAGTGGATCCCGCGGCGACGGCAGCGCCCCGGGCCATTCGGGGAAGAGGCGGGCGAGGCTCGCCGGCGGCGGCGAGCCGGGCTCGAGACGCTCGCTCACGGAGTCGCTCCGGGTGCCGGTCGGGGACCGAAGAGGGCGGTGCCGACGCGCACGTGGGTAGCGCCCTCCTCGATGGCGACCTCGAAGTCGTCGCTCATGCCCATCGACAGCGCCCGGGCGCCGCTCCAGCCGGGGGTGGCGACGACCTGGTCGCGGAGCGCCACGAGGCGGCGAAACCAGCTGCGTGCGACCTCGGCGTCGTCACCGGAGGCAGAAGCCGGGGCGTTCGCGGGCGGTTCCTGCGGCGGGATCGCCATCAGGCCGACGACGCGGAGGTGCTCGAGCGCAGCGAGCTCGTCGAGGGCGGCGAGCAGCCCGGTAGGAGAAAAGCCGTGCTTGCTCTCCTCGGCACCCAGGTTGACTTCGAGGAAGCAGGGCAGCGGCTCGGCTCGCACCGTCGCCTCGCGATCGAGGTGACGAGCGATCTTGAGCCGATCGACGGAGTGCACGGTGGAGAAGATCTCGACCGCCTTCTTCGCCTTGTTGGTCTGCAGCGGCCCGATGAGGTGGAAGTCGGCTTCCGCGGGCAGGTGCGGACGCTTCGCCTCGGCCTCCTGGACGCGGTTCTCACCGAAGACCCGGAGCCCCGCCTCGAAGGCCTCGAGGAGGCGCTCGAGGGGCTGCAGCTTGCTCACTCCGACCAGCGTCACCTCGGCGGGGTCGCGGCCGGCGCGGCCGCAGGCTTCGTCGATCCGCCGTCGGATCCTCGCCAGCCGCTGTCCGATGTCGGAGCCTTCGCTCACGGCGCCCGGCCCGAGCCCGAGGGCGGGCTCAGCCCTCTTCCTCTTCGGGAACGTAGAGGATGCGCTTGCAGCTGTCGCACAGCAAGAGGCTTTCCTTGCGGCTCACCTCGACGAGGACCTGCGGGCGGACGTTGAAGTTGCAGCTGCCGCAGTGCCAGCTGCGTGGCCCCTTGCGCAGGTTGTCGAGCTCGCGGATGGGCGCCAGCGCATCACCGTTGTGACGGGCGGCAACGCGGTCGTACTGGCTCAGGTAGCCGCGCGGGATCTCCCCCCGCAGCTCGGCGATCCGCTTCCTGAGCTCCTCCGCCTGGCTCGCCACCGAAGGCTTCTCGGCCTCCCACTTGGCCAGCTCCTCGGAGTACCGCTGATCGAGGTCCTGAAAGGCCTCGCGCTGCTCCTGGATCGCGGCCTCGGCCTCGTCGCGACGCGCCATGCACGCCAGCCCGAGCTCCTCGACCTCGGTGATCCTCGCCTTGGCGGTGTCGATCTCCTGCAACAGAGCGCCATACTCGCGCTGCGTGGTGACCTGGTTGATCTGGGTTTGATAGCGCTGGAGCTTGGCCTGGATCTCGGCGATCTCGGCCTCCGCCTCGCGCCGCTCGCGGGTGGCCTGTTCGGCGACCTCCTCGAGCGCTGTGATCTCCGCCTTCCGGGCGGCGTGCTCCTCGTGCAGCTCGCGCATCCAGTCCGGAATGCCCGACAGACGGGCTTCGGCCTCGGTGAGCCCGTCGACGGCGCTCTGGAGCGCACGGATCTTTTCCAGGAGCTGAGTCATTTCGTGGCTCCGGTCGATAGTGAAGGGACCTTGTGTAGGGGGACGGGAGAGACCGCGGCCGCCGTGAAGACCGTTCTCTGCCGCGAAAGCGCTCGGAGAACGGTCGGATGTTGGGACTGTTCGTCGACCACCAACTTGCCACGGACCTCCACGGAGTGGGTCCACCAGGATTTGAACCTGGGACCTGCCGGTTATGAGCCGGTTGCTCTAACCGCTGAGCTATGGACCCGAAGGACTCCCTCGCGGGAGCTATCGAGTATACCACCCCCCGGAAGCCGCAACGAGGCGTCAGGGAGGGGCATCGGGCCCGGCCATCGGGCGCCGGAGGACCGCGCTGGCAGGAGGCTCCTCGGGCGGAGCGAAAGCCCGCCAGCGACGCTCGAGCTCGGCGGCCATGACCCGTCGGCGCTCCGCGTCGTCAACCGGGACGACACCGGTGGAGGTCCATTCGACGAGCTGCTCACGGACCTTGGACCGGACTCCGGGGGCGATACCGGTAAACGGTGGGGTGCGCTCGAAAACCCGCCACAACCGGGCCAGAACCTCCTCGGCGGGCTCATCGAGGGGACGCGGCAGCCGTGCCCCGGCGAGACGCCGGCGGGCGCGGTAGTAGTCGTCCTCGTGTCCGAAGCGGACCTCGCGCAGCAGCTGATAACGCCCCTCGACCAGCGAGAAGTGGTTGGCCCCGTCGGCCAGGTAGAGCTCTGAGACCACCCCCGGTGGCGCCTTGGCGAAGAGGCTCGGTGGGACGGCCGGCGCCGCCGAGCCGCCCGCCAGCTCGACCAGGGTGGCCCACACCCGGGCCGCCGCCACGGGTTCTCCCGGCGGCAGCTGGATGGTGCGGCCACTCCCTCGCGGCAGCTTGACGATGAGCGGCACCTCGAGGGTCGCCGGTCCGAGGTTGTTCGAGTGGCCGACCTGGCCCTGCTCGCCGAACTCCTCGCCGTGGGCGGCCACCACGACCACGGTCGAGCGGTCCCATTGGCCGCTCTCGCGGAGCCCCTTGAGCAGACGACCGATCCGCACGTCGAGGATCGCCACGTCGGCGCGATAGAAGGCGAGGAAGCGGCGTTGCTCCTCGGGGGGCAGGGGTACCAGGGGATTGCGGTAGGTCTCGAGCTCCGCGGCGGTGAGCTCGTCGCCGCTGGTCCCAGGAAAGACCTGGAGCTGGCGGCGTACGCGCCCGCGTAGACGGTACGGCGGCTGGAGCGCCTCGAGGTGGATCCAGAGAAAGTCCGCCTCGGCGCCCAGGCTCGCCAGGTGGCCCGCCGCGCGACTCCCCCGGTTGAGCGCCCGATACTGGTCGAAGCCCTGCTGATACCCGTAGCCGCGGGGATACCAGTAGCCCGAAACGTAGGCGCTGGTGGTGTAGCCGAGCCCCTGGAGCGCTTCCCCGAGGGTCAGCAACTCCTCCGACAACCCAGCCTGGTCGGGCAGCAAAGCCTGGTGCTGCCACGGGCGGAGCCCGGTCAAGAGCGAAGCGATGGACGGTACCGTCGCGGTCGACGGCGCGATGGCTCGCCCGGCCCAGTCGGCGTCGGCGATCAGCGCATCGAGGTGGGGGGTGAGGCCGCGGATCTCGTCGCTCGCGCCGGGCAACGCGGATACCGCGTCGGCACGCAGGCCGTCGACGGTGATGAGCAGCATCGGGCCATGCTCAGGAGTCTCCCCAGGAGCGTCTCGGTGGCCACAGGCGCCCAGAGAGACAAGGAGCAGAAGCCCCAGGAGCAAGGTGGGGCGCGGATCGCGTAGCGCGCTCATGGCGGCGGGAGGACGCCGCCGGCGGTCTCCACCGCCGAGGCGGGGCCGATCAGATTCCCAGAGCCTGCGGATCGCCCGCCGCCAGAGTCCGCACCAGCTCCTGGTAGAAGTAGTCGTTGGTGCTGCGGACCCGCTCGTCGACGCGATCGTCGTACATCTGGCGGGAACGGTCGATGTCTTCCTTGAGACGGTCGTAGATGTCGCGGTTGCGCCGCCCTTCCTCGACCTGCTCCTCGTTGTAGAGCTTGATCTCGCTGACCAGGAGGCGCGCCAGGCGGCGGGCCTTCTCGTGGAGCTCGTCCTCGGCGGTGGCAGGCTTTGGCCGGTCGGCGAAGGCCCAACCGGGACCGTCGATGTCCGACGGTGGCGCCACCTCGGAGGGTTTGCCCGGACGCGGAGGAAAGCCTTCCGCCACCGGCCCACCGGGGTGGGTCTCGTCGCCGGCATCTTCTTCTGCCACCGGCTCCGGTGCCGGCGGCGGCACCATCGGCGGCGGCGCCTTGCTCAGCAGCATGGTCTCGTCGGCATCGAAGCTCTGGGCGACGGACACCTCGCCGGAGTCCGCGCCCTGGACGACGCTGCTGTCGAACTGCATCGTGGTCAGGCTCGAAGGATCCATGGAGACCGCCGGCTCGGCGGCCGCGATGTCTTCCGGCTCGCTGTCCTCGGGCTCTTCGAGCTCCTCGACCTCTTCCCACTCGAGCTTGGGGCCGTCGGCGACGAGCTCCGGCGTCTCCTCGGCGACCTCGACGTCGTCCTCCTCGGGCTCCTCGGCCTCCCAGGCCAGCGAGCCGTCGGTCGTCTCCTGAGCCGGGGCGACCTCCTCTTCCTCGGTGTCCGCCGTCGCCGCTACCGCGTCGAAGGACTCGGTGACGGTCTCCGACACCCAGACGATCTGGCTTTCGGCGGTTTCGGCACCCGTCAGGGCCGTGTCGCCATCGAGGGCTTCGGGCTCCTCGGCCTCGAAAGCTTGCGGCTCCTCGGGCTCGATCGTGTCGAAGCTGGCCGCTGCGTCCTCCTCGAGCTCCACTTCGGCGTCGAGACCGGTCTCGTCGCTGGCTTCGGGTTCGAGCGAGATCTCCTCCTCGGCGGACTCCTCGGCCTCGTCTTCCGCCTCGTCCTCGGTCTCGTAGGTCTCGACCTCGAAGGCCTCCGCATCCTCGTCCTCGTCCGGCTCTTCGGCCTGCGGCCCCGCGGGCTCGGCCTGCGGCTCGGGCTCGGCGGCTTCCCATGCCTCGACCGGCGGCGCCGGGATCGGAACCACGGCGGGGGTGCCGCCCGTCGCCTCGGCGTCGAGCGCCAGGGTCGAGGTGCGGTCGCGCTCGCGGAAGGGCAGGGTCTCGATCGATTGGGCGGCAACGAAGGTCAGGACCTGGAGGGCCGCGATATCGAGTCCTTCACCGGGGAGATGATCGGCGTACAGCGCCGCGGCGGTGCGATCGCGCAGCACCAAGGGGATCAACACACCGGAGGTCGGCAGCGGGCTCTCGAGGCGGCTGCACAGATGCCCGCACTCGCCGGCGCTCAGGGTGATCGCGGAAGCCGCAGCCACCAACCGGCCCCAGGCCTCGTCGCTGGCGAGCTCGATCTGGATGTCGCCGATCTCGGCGGAGCCTTGGAAGCCGCGGCCGCTCCAGCCGTCGGCACGACCGTCGCGGATCAGGAAGAGAGCCGCGCGCGAGGAGAACGCCCCTGCCTGGTCGAGCAGGGCGTTCAACACCTCCGCCTGGCTGCGCGCGTGGTCGAGCTCGATGAGGCCGTCGCGCACCGCCGCCGAACCCTCGCCCCGCCCTTCGGCCCGGGCCTCCGAGAGCAACGGCTGGACGTGGTCCGCAACCACCAGGTTGTCGGGCAATCGTTCACCGACCTCGGCAAGCTGCTGGGAGAGCTGCTCGCTCATCCGGCGGCCCACCTGCTCGCGGAGATCCTCCAGCGCTTGCCGGAGGAGATTCCCGATCCGTTGGTCCAACTGCTGGATCTTGTCGTCGATTGCCATCCGTTTCCCTCGGTAGACGCTGAGACCTGCGAAAAATCCCCAAAGGCTAATGATTATAAGGGTCGATGACTCTCGAGTGTCAAGCAAGCCCACCGGCCCTGACGGCGGTAGAATGGTCTCGAGCAGACGAGCTCCGGGGCGCCGCCGTCGGCGAGCGCGGCTTTGCCCGCCTCACCGGCACTGTGGTAGCTTCCCGTATTCCTTGTCCCTATCGAGCAACGCAGGAGGCAGAAGATGAACGGCCGATTCCGTAAACTGTTGAGCTTCGGCTCTGTGATCTTGCTGGCGTCCGCCTTCGCCTGCGGTGACGACACCGCGGTGCAGGAGCAAGCCCAGGCGGAACGCGAAGCGGCGCTCGTGGCCCTCGAACAGTCGAAGGCTGATCTCGACGCAAAGCGCGCCGAGTACTCCGAGCTCGAGGCCAAGATCAACGCCCCCGAAGACGCCGAGGCGGAGACCTCGGCCGACGCTCCCGCCGAGGGCGAGGAGCCGATGACCCAGGAGCAGCTCGAGGAGCAGGCGAAGAACCTCAAGCAGGAGATCGAGGACGACTCTCAGAAGCTGGCGAGCGACATCGTCGGCTTCATCAACGAGGATCCGCCGGTCCAGGGCGAACCCTTCAGCCCCGAGCTCGAGCGCGCCGTCAACCTCAAGGTCGAGGAGGACATCCTCCTGGCCCAGGAGTGGATCGAGTCCGGCGGCGACTACCGCCGCGCGATCACCATCCTCGAGTCCCTCCAGCCGCTGGCGCCCGACAACGCCCACCTCCAGGAGGAGCTCGAGCACGCCAAGAACTTCCGCTACATGACGGAGGACCGGTTCGCCGCCGTCAAGAAGGGCATGACCGAGGACGAGGTCCGCGAGGCCTTGGGCCCGGTCAACCTCCGCAACATCAAGCCCTACGAGGACCGGGGCGTGGTCGCCTGGTTCTATCCCAAGGAAGGCGGCGGCGCCGCGGGCGTCTTCTTCAACCAGAAGAAGGGGAAGACGCAGGTCTACAAGACCGACTTCAACGCCGTCCAATCGCAGGCTGGCGGTGACGACGAAGGCGACGAGGGCTGAGACCGCTCCCAGCGGAACACGGTCGCTTGACAATGGCCCGCTGCTGGCACAGACTAGGAAAAGCGTCGTCGGGTTTCGCCGCTTGTTCGGGACGAGACCGACGACGCAATTTGCCAGCAAAGTGAGGTGAATCCTGTGCCTGTGGTTCAAGTTCGCGACGACGAGAGCTTCGAAAACGCCCTTCGTCGCTTCAAGCGGAAGGTCGAAAAGGCCGGCATCCTGACCGAGCTGCGCAAACGCCAGCATTTCGAGAAGCCGTCGGTCAAGCGCAAGCGCAAGGCGATGCAAGCCCGCAAGAAGGCTTTGCGCAAGCTGGCCGAAGATCGTCGCGCCGGTTTGACCTAGCCGCGACTGCCTCGACGACGTCCGTTTCCGCGGGAGCCGAGTTTCGGCTCCCGCGTTCGCTTTTTTGGGGAGCCGCCGGCAGGCGCTAGACTGAGGAGATCATGGCCGACGTCCGAGCGCCCGCCCCGGGCGGTGCCTTCTCCACCCCCAGCCTGCAGGCCCTCGAGCTCCCCTCGTTGCTCGCCGTCGTCGGTCAGCTGGCGGCCTCGGACTTGGGGCGGGAGCGGCTTCTCACCCTCGCCCCGGCGATCTCCCCGGAAGCTCTTGCCGAGCGACGCGCGCGCTTCGAGGAGGTCTCCCGGCTGCTCGTCGAAGGACGGCTGGTACCTTCCTTCGAGACCTCGTTGGCCGACGTCCTCGAGCGGCTCGCCACCGGTCGGCCGCCGGTCACCGGTCGTGAGCTGGTCAAGCTCGGCACCCTGCTCACCGCCGTCCGCGAGGCCCGCCACCGAATCCGCGCGGCCGATCCGCCCTGTCCCGCCCTCGAGGACCTGTCCTCCGAGCTCGCCGACCTCGAAAGTCTCGAGCGCAGGATCCGCGGTGCCCTCGACCGGCGCGGCGAGGTACGTCCCGACGCCTCTCCCGAGCTGACGCGCCTGCGCGGCCAGATCCGCACGCTGCGGGACGGCCTCTACACACAGCTTCGCTCCTACGTCCAGGACAACCGCGCCGAGCTGAGCGAGGACACCATCCCGCTGCGTAGCGGCCGCCTGGTCCTCACCCTCCAGGCGGGCTCCCGCGGCCGGCTCCAGGGGTTGACCCACGGCCGCTCGGGGACCGGCAAGAGCTTCTACTTCGAGCCCTTGGGCGTAGTGGAGTCGAACAACCGCCTCCAGCAATCGGTCGAGGACGAGGAAGAGGAGCGGATGCGCATCCTCGCCGAGCTGGTCGAGGCGGCCCGGAGCTCACTGCCCGAGATCCGTCACCATGCGGCGCTGCTCGCCGAGCTCGATCTGCAGCAGGCGGCGGCGAATTACGCCGACCGCATCGACGCCCGCCTGGCCGAGCCCTCGGAGCCCGACGCGATCCGGCTGCTCGGCGCACGCCATCCGCTCCTCGAGCCCGCCCTCGCCGGATTGCGCGAGGAGGCTCTCGGCCAGGCGGGGCACCGCGAGCCGGTGGTGCCGCTCGACATCGAGCTCGACGGCAGCCGCCGCGTCCTGGTGGTCACCGGACCCAACGCCGGTGGCAAGACCGTCGCTCTGAAGACGCTGGGCTTGCTTGCGCTGAGCAGCCTGTGCGGGTTGCCGATCCCCGCGGCCAAGGGCACGCGCATCCCTTTCCTGACCGGTGTCATCGCCACCGTCGGCGACGACCAGGACCTGCTCACCGACCGCTCGACCTTCAGCGGTCGCTTGCTGCGGCTCAAGGAGGTGTGGGAGCAGGCGGGGCCGAGCACCCTGGTGCTGCTCGACGAGCTCGGCTCCGGAACCGACCCCGAGGAGGGCGCCGCCCTCGCCGTGGCGCTGCTCGAGACCCTCCTCGAGCGCCGCTGCCTGGGCCTGCTCACCAGCCATCTGGTGCAGGTGGCGGCAGCGGCCATGGAGCTCGATGGCGCCACCTGCGCGGCCATGGAGTTCGATCCCCGGAGCGGCGAGCCCACGTTCCGCCTGCTCCCGGGACCGCCCGGTGGCAGCGAAGCGCTGAGCCTGGCCCGCCGCCTCGGTCTGCCGTCGGCCTGGCTCGACCGTGCCGAGGAGCGTCTCGGTACCGAACACCGGCAGCTGCGCAAGCTCCTGGCCGAGGTCGAGACGCTTCGCCAGGAGCTCACCGAGGCCCGGGTGCGCCTCGACGAGGAGGTCGCCGACGCCGCCAAGCTGCGCCAGCGCCTGAGCGCCGAAGAAGAGGCTCTGCGGGGCGAGCGCAAGACCCTCGCCAAGCGGCTCCAGCGCGAGCTCGAGGACTTTCGCCAACGCACCGCCCAGCGCCTGCGCGACGAGCTCGAGGGGATGCGCGAGAAAGTCGAGGGTGGCCGCCGCAAGGGTGTCGACGCACAAGCCGTCGAGCGCCTCTTCGCCGAGGCTCCGGACTTCGCCGAGGTCGCCGGCGACGACGGCGAGGGCCATCCCCTCGAGGTCGGCGGGCCGGTGCGCCATCGGCTCCTCGGCTGGGAAGGCGTTCTCGACAAGCTCGATCGCGGCCGTGCGGAGGTCACGGTTCAGGGCAAGCGCGTGCGCTCGAAGGCCGACGAGCTCGTCGGCCTTGCCCCCGGGTCGAACACCGGCCCCCGGCGGCCGCGTCGCTCCATCGAGGCCCCGGACGCCGACGCGGAGCCCGAGCTTCACCTGATCGGTGAGCGCGTCGAGCCCGCCCTCGAACGGCTCGACTCCTACCTGGACCGGGCGCTCCTGGCCGGTCGCGGCGAGGTCCGGGTGGTCCACGGTCACGGCAGCGGGCGGCTCCGGCAGGCGGTCCGAGAGCACCTGAAGCACCACCCGGCGGTGCGCCAGTTCCGCCCCGGCGCCGCCAATGAAGGGGGCGACGGCGCCACCGTCGCGCTCTTGGGCTCATGAGCCTGGGCAACATCGACCTGACACCCCAGCTGGTGCAGGCGGTGCGCGACGCCATCGACATCGTTTCGGTCGCCTCCGAGCACACCAAGCTGACCAAGGCCGGTCACCGCTACAAGGGACTCTGCCCACTACACAAGGAGAAGACGCCCTCTTTCTCCGTCGACTCGAGCAAGGGCCTGTTCTACTGCTTCGGCTGCGGCGCCGGTGGCGACGCCATAAGGCTCCACATGCTGACCACCGGCGACGATTTCCCGGCGGCCATCGAGAATCTAGCCCAGCGCTATGGCGTCCCCCTGCCGACCAAGCGCTCGCGGAGTGCGGAGCGTGGCCAGGAGCTCGACCTGCGGCGTGCCCTCGAGGCCGCCGACGAGTTCTTCCGCGACCAGCTGCGGCGCTCGGACTTCGCCCGCGGCTACCTGGACGACCGGCGGATCCCGGCGGAGCTGGTCGAGACCTACGGCCTCGGCTACGCCCCCGACGGCTGGCGCAACCTCCTCGAAACCCTGTCCCGGCGCGTGCCCGTGGCAGAGCTCGAGGCGGCGGGTCTCGTGGGCCGCTCCGACCGCAACGACCGCGAGCCCTACGACCGCTTCCGGCACCGGCTGATGTTCCCCATCCGCAACGCTACCGGCCGGCTGGTGGGATTCGGCGGCCGTACCCTCGGCGACGACCGCGCCAAGTACGTCAACACCGCCGAGACCGCCCAGTTCCACAAGAGCTACCTGCTCTACGGTCTCGCCGAGGCCAAGAAGGAGCTCCGCGAGCGGGGCGTCGCAGTGCTTACCGAGGGCTACTTCGACGTTCTCGGCTGCGTCGCCAGCGGCGTCCCCGGCGCCGTCGCCAGCATGGGCACGTCGCTCACCCAGGAGCAGGCGCGGCTCCTCGCCCGCTTCTCGGAAGAGGTGATCATCGCCTACGACGGCGACGACGCCGGTGAGGCCGCGGCACGGCGGGCACTGCCGATCCTCCTGGCCGAAGGGCTCACCGTGCGTCGGGCGCGCCTCGGCGCAGGGGAGGACCCCGATTCCCTCCGCCTCGCCGCCGGCCCCGAAGCGGTCCACCGCGCCATCGAGGCGGCGCCCGACGCTCTCTCCAGCGAGCTCGATCGGCTGGCGCCGGGGGGCAAGACGCTGTCGCCGCGGGAACGTGCCGCTGCGGCGGAGGCGGTACGCGAGCTGCTGGCACCGATTCCCGACCCCATCGTGCGCATGGGCTACGGCCGCCTTGCCGCGCAACGGCTCGAGATTCCCGAAGAGCTCCTGTGGCGGCGCGCCGGCAACCGTCGGGAGCCGCGGAGCGAGACCGCCACCGACACCCCACGGCGCGCCGAGCGCTTGACCCGCAGCCATGAGGAATGGGTGCTCGCCGTGATGCTGACCAGCCCGCGCGAAGTTCCCGCCCTGGACGAGCTTCCGGAGGAGGAGGCGTTCTTCGACGCCCGGTGCCGCCGGCTCTACTCGGTCCTGTGCACCGCCTACCGCGAGACCGGCGGGGCCCCCGACGCCGAGGCCCTGGGACGCCTCCTCCCCCCCGGCGGCGACGAGCTCGCCCACCTCGCCTGGCTGCTCGACGACAGCGACGGCCCCACGGCGCGCTTTCGCCTCGGCGAGATGCTGTCGCAGCTCGAGGACCGTCATCTACGCCGTCGGCTACAACAGCTCGCCGGGCGGATCCGCGAGGCAGAAACCCGCGGTGAAGCCGGGGAGGTGGCCCGCCTGGCGGGCGAGAAGGCCGAGATCAGCCGCCGCCTGCACAAGGGCCGAGCGCTCCCCGGTTTGCGGCGACGCGGCTGAAACAGTACGCCGGCGTGTCACTTTGGCGGCGAAGATGACGCGGACGGGAATTTTCTTCTTTTGCAGCTTGCTATATGGGCTGTGCCGGCGGTGACGACGCTCCGCCGGAGGCGATTGGACGGCCTCGTCGTTGACCCTCAAGTTACGCCTGTGCTACAAGTGACCGCTGGCCCGGAAAACGGGCCCAGTCCTGGAGTCTGTTCGACATCTCGAGCACGTGCGGCCCGCGGATCAACCGGCCGTCACGATCGGAGTGACCACGGCAGGAGGCCGCCGGTGGGCATTTTGCATGTCCCGAAAATGTCCTCCGTAAGCAACATATTGTAAGAAGCAAGCGTCATCCGGATTAGGGTCCCACCCGTGCTCCGGTCGCCGAGCCCCATTGCGGAGCCCGGCCCGACGGCGGTGACCAGGCTCCGGTGAAGGTGAGGTAAGACTTTGGCGTCGACGAATTCTACTCCCGTCGAAGAGCGGTACTCCTCGGTCAAGCAGCTCATCGAGCTCGGCCGCGACAAGGGCTACCTGCTCTACGACGAGATCTACGAGATGCTGCCCGAGGAGGTCGTCGCGCTACCCGACGAGCTCGACGAGGTGTACGTTCGGTTCTCGGACCTGGGGATCGACGTCATCGACCGCCCGGAGCGGTACCAGAACCGCGAAGAGAACGAGACCATCGGGGGCGAGTTCGAGAAGAAGGACGACGACACCCCGGACTTCACGCTCAGCGCCCACGAGAAGACCAACGACCCGGTGCGCATGTATCTGCG
>JAGQSE010000333.1:14766-28425 GCA_020439725.1 Acidobacteriota bacterium | reverse complement strand
CGAAGGCGGCATGGGCAGCGTCTATGAAGCCCTGCGCGACGAGGAGTTCGAGCAACGGGTCGCGCTCAAGCTGGTACGCCGCGAGCTCGGCAGCTCTACTGGACTCCGTCTCTTCCAGGCGGAGCGGCAGATCCTGGCGCGGCTAGAGCACCCCAACATCGCTCGCCTGCTCGATGGTGGGACGGCCGAGGACGGCGCCCCCTATTTCGTCATGGAGCTCGTCGAGGGAAGGCCCATCGACCGCTACTGCGACGACCACCGGCTGACCCTCCGCCAGCGCCTCGAGCTCTTCCTGCCGGTGTGCGCCGCGCTCTCGGCCGCGCACCAGAACCTCGTCGTGCACCGCGATCTCAAGCCGAGCAACATCCTGGTCGACGTGACCGGCGTCCCGAAGCTCCTCGACTTCGGCATCGCGAAGCTCCTCGAGCCCGCCGCCGACGGCAGCCTGGTCACCGTGACGACGCGCAACCTGGCGCTGACCCCGCGCTATGCCAGTCCCGAGCAGCTGCGCGGCGAGGCGGTCGGTACTACCAGCGACGTCTACTCGCTCGGGGTCGTGCTCTACCAGCTGCTCACCGGACATCTCCCCTGCGACGTCGAGCAGCGGGATCCGGTGGCAGCGCAGGTGGCGATCTGTCAGGAAGATCCCCTGCCGGCGAGCGCGGTCATCGACCAGCGTTCGGAGGGGTTTGGCGGCGAGACGACGACCGCACGGACCCCGGAATCGGTCAGCCGGGCCCGCGGCAGCGACCCCAAGAGCCTGCGAAGAAAGCTCTCCGGGGACCTCGATGCGATCCTGGCCAAGGCGCTGCGCAAGGCGCCCAGCCAGCGCTACGGCTCGGTCGAAGCGCTGGCCGCCGATCTCCGGCGCCATCTGGCGGGGCATCCGGTCTCCGCCCGCGCCGGGACCACCACCTATCGCGTCGGGAGATTTCTCCGGCGGCACCGCTTCGGAACCACCAACACGCTCCTGTTGCTGCTCCTGGCGGTGGGCTTCACCACGGCGCTCCTCCGCCAGCTCGACGAGACCCGGCGATCGCGGGACCAGGCGGTCGAGATCTCGTCATTCCTGGTCGACCTCTTCGAGTCCGCTTCGCCGGACCGCCCCGGAGGACCCGAGCCGTCGGTGCGCGACCTCCTCGACGCAGGCAGAGCCAAGCTCGACGGCGCCCTGGGCCAGGAGCCCGCGGTCCGCGCCGGCTTGCTCCTCAGACTGGGTGAGGTCTACAGCCGGCTGGGCGACTACGACACCGCGGGCGACCTGCTGGCCGAGGCCCTGGTCCTGCTGCGGCGGCTCCATCCCGATGGCGATCACGACCAGGCCACCGCGCTCAGCGACCTGGCGGTGGTGCGCTACCACACCGGCGATCGGGATGCGGCCGAGGCGCTGCTACGGGAGAGCGTGGGTCTTCGCCGGATGCTCGGCGAGCCCGACGACCTGATCAAGCCGATGAACAACCTGGCCGCCATCCTGCTCGAACGCGGCGAGCTCGGTGAGGCCGAGACGATCTACCGGGAGACCCTCGAGATGCGCCGCCGCCTGGCCGCCGCGGCGCCCGGCGACGTCACCGCCCGGGGCAACCTCGCCACCGGCTTGCGCAGCCTGGCAGCGGTGCTCCAGACCGCGGGGGACCTCGACGCCGCCGAGCCGCTGCTCGCTGAATCCCTCGACCTCAGGACCGAGATCTACGGTGCCGACAGTCCCATGGTGGCGACGGTGCTGCTCAGCCTCGGCCGTCTCGACGAGGCTCGCGGGCGCCTGCCCGCAGCCCAAGCGCGGTTCGCTCGCGCTCTCGACATCCGCCGCCGGAAGCTCGGTGAGGATCACCTGCACACCGCCCTCGCCCGCCGCGATCTCGCCGCCGTCGAGGTGGCGCTCGGTCAGACGGCCAGCGCACGGGCGCATCTCGAGGCCGCGGTCGCCACGCTCATCCGCCTCCGCCCAGCGGAGGATCCGGACCGGCTCGAGGCCGAGGCCCTGCTGGAGAGCACTCGAGACGCCGCCCTCCCCGGGAGCCCCTAGCCGCCCAGGTGCGAACGGACCCGGTCGAGGTTGAACTTGACCCGTTGGTCGTCGGGCCGCAGCTCGAGGGCGGATTCGAAGGCTTCGGCGGCGCGCCGGTAATCTCGGGACAAAGAGGCCTGGATGCCCTGCGCCAGGAGGCGATCGAACCGCTCGTCGGGGCTCACCGGCGTCGAGCTCGCGGGCGCCGGGCTCACCGGCATCGAGCTCGCGGTCTCCGGCTCGGGCTCGTCGGCGCGAGCGTCGAGGAAGATCTCCCGGGTTCCGGGGTCCTCGATGACGTCGATGGGAACGGTTCCCGGGCCGGCCCCCGCCGCGAGGCGGCGCGCCGCCGGCGAAACCGCCTCCAACCCGGAGACGCGGATCTGGCGCTCCCCGGGGATCGTGTTGAGGGTCCGCACCTCGGCCCCGACCACCCGCTCGAAGAGGATCGAACCGAGGGCCGGAAGAGCCTCGAGACCGTCGCAGTAGACGTTCCAGACGTCGCCCCCCAAGACCTCGACGGTGGCGCTCGCCCCCGATTCGAGGGTCAGGTCGAGGGTGATCGACCGGCGGCTGAGGATCCCGGAGAGCAGGTAGTCGACGGAGAGGCGGCGGGCGGCCTTCGCCATCGTCTCGCGCAGACTCGAGAGCAACGCGGCGCGAAGCGAATCGGCGGGGTCCGTCGCGGCGCGCAGGAGCAACGACCGTCCGGTCTCGATGGGCAGGCTGCGGCCGGTGCCGCCGTTCAAGAGGGCCAGGCAGGGAACGCTCCCGGCCTCGCCATCGAGAGCGATCAGGAGCTCGAGAAGGCCTGGCACCTGGTCGTCGAGCTGGGCCGCCACCGCGTCGGGCCGCCCGCCGTTGGAGCAGACCTGGATGGCCCGGGCGAAGGTCGGCACCGTCTCCACCGTCACACCGTCCGATCGGCGGAGGTCGTCGAGAAGCGGGTGCAGCGCCTCGCTGGCGCCGGGAACCACGAGCAGCTTCGGGGTCATCGGGTCGTCACCTCCGGGTCCTGATCGGGCCCTGAAGCCTGCGATAGGAGCTCCCCCAAGGCGGCGTGGATCCGCCGCGCCGCCGCCGGCCGATGATCCACGTCGACGCCGAGAGGGATGCGGATCTGCACTCGGCCGGAAGCCAGCACCCAGGCCAGCTCGTGACCGCTCGGATGGCGTAGCACGCGGAGGGCCGGGTGCCGGCACCGGCTGTCATAGCCGGCGGCGACCAGCCGTCGTTCGAGGGCTTCCGGGCGGATCTCCGGCCCCAGCTGGCAACGCCAGTTGAGGTCACGGCAACAGCCCGAGTCCCGCTCGAGGGCGGAAAGGCTCGAGGACGCGGCGCGGGGGGGCTCAGAAAGGATGGGGGGGCTGGTCATGAGCGGTCACGAACGGCGGGTGACCACCACCTCGCAATGGTCGTCCCCGCGGGCGCAGCAGCAGGTCTCCTCCGTGTGCCACGAAAGTCCCTGCTTGAAGAGGTTCTGGTAGAGGTCTTCGGTGAGCGCCGGCTTGGCGGGCCAGTCGACCCGATGGGCCAGCTGCATGAAGGCGCGAGCGGCGTTGGCGAAGAAGTAGCACCGCGGCTTGGCGGAGCGGCCGTAGCGCTCGAGGTAGAAGGGGAACTCGTAGTTGCTCGCGGTACGCAGCACCAGCCGCTCGCCGGGCACCAGCTCGGAGATCGTCCAGTGACCGAAACCGAGGGCCCGGGCGATGGCGGTGCACGACGTCACCACCTCCTCGACCTCGCCGCGGACCGGCCCGACCAGGCCTTCCCATTCGGGCGAGAGGAGCAGGTTGCCAAAGGTGTAGAAGACGCAGACGTGCCCCGATTCGCCGAACAAACCCTCGACGGCGGCCGTCGCCTGGGGCGCGTGCTGCTCGATGAAGTGGATCGTGTCGTAGGCGGTCTGGTCGTAGTAACCCGAGAGGTGACGGGTGACGTAGATCCCGAAGCCCTGGACCAGGCCCCGCTCGTCCGGACCGACCCCCAAGAGGAAGTCGTTGAGCCCCTGGGTGATCGCCGCGATGCGCTCCTCGCCGATGCCGGCGCCGGGGGTGCCGACGCGACGTTCGACACCGGCGGCATCCACCGGCGCCGTCGTATCGCCCTCGCCCCCCGTCGTGATCGAGAACTCGCAGCCGGGCTCGCGACAGGCGAAGCACGACGTCTCACGGCCGCAGAGGCTGCCGGGTTCGAGGTCGAAGGCGACCTCCGTTGCCGCGGAGGCGTAGCCGGCGGCGAACGCGTCGATGGGCACTTTTCGCCGGACCTTGGCGCCGTACTTCTCTCTCCAGGCGAAGCCGTAGTGAAGGTGATTGCCCCGAGCCGCGCCGCCGTCCGCACCGGCGAGAAGCTCGAGATCGCCCTGGCCCATCCAGCGGAAGATCGACGCGGCCAGTTGCAACCTTTCGATGGGCGTCGCCGCACCCGCCATCCGCACCGCGTCGGCGAGCAGGTGCCGCGACGCCCGCCGAGCGGCTCGGCAGCGCACCTCGAAAGCCTCCTCGGGGCCCAAAGCATCCTCGACGGTCTGGTCGTGGAAGAGGTTGAAATGGTGGCAGTGGTAGACGTAGGGCGCCGAGCCGAGGAGCTTGAGGTCGTGCCCCGGGACGGCCCGAGAAAGGTTCTTGAGATCGCTCATGGCTGGATCGTCCTCACAGGCTCAGTTCTTGGAGGCCGAGGATCTCGCGTGCCGCATCCTCGACCTGCGCGACCTGCTCCGGAGTGAGGGTTTCGGGTTTCTCGAGGAGCTCGAGGGGAAGACGGGTGCGCAGCGAAACACGCAACAGGACGGCGTGGGGGTCCGGGGCGTAGCGGTTGAGGAAGTCGACGACGCGAACGCCGCGGGGCCGCTGCTCGGACTGGAAATCCGGCAAGGAGGCGGCGATCCGCTCGATCAGCTGCTTCATGTGCAAGCGCACCATGCCGAGGGCGGCGCTGCGCTCGAAGACACACGCGGTCACGAAGTCTGCGGTCAGCTCGTGCATGATGATCAGGTTGTCGGGAGCCTCGATGGTCACCTGCATGTCCGAGGACCAGGAGCCCAACGCCTTGAGCCCTTTGCGGTTGGCGCGGAACAGGTCACCGAAGTAGGCAGCGACCTCTTCCTCGCTCCACTGCGAGTCGGCACGCAGCCAGGAGCTGTACAGCAGGCAGTCGGGCATCGTGATGACGAAGACCGCCCGCAGGAACGAGATGTCCTTGACGGCCTGGGACATGAAGTCGGATGACATGGTCGAAAATGCTCCTTGGTCTGCGAGGGTTCCGGGTCGGAAACGGCCCCTAGTCTGCGAGCGCTCGGGCCATCTGCTCGCGAATGATGGCGGACGTGCCATCCCCGAGGGGGGCACCGAGGACGATTCCCAGACTGACCCTTCCCCACCGGGTCTGCTGGGTCAGCAGCTGGAGCCAGGACCGGTCGTCGAGCTCGACGACGAGACCGCTCTCGGGCGCCAGCTGAAAGCGGTTGCGCAGCGCGTCCCAGGTCTCCGCCAGGGTCGAGGCGGCGGCGATGAGCTCGAGGGGAGCGCTCTCGTGGACCAACGCCAGACCTTCCTGGTCGACCACGAAGGCGTGTTCGAAGACCACGAAGGACCGGACCCAGTCGAGGAGCGCGTCGAGCTTCGCGTCGAGGGGACCTTGGGGCAGCTCGAAGGCCGGCGCTCCGGGCGCGGGAGACCGCTCCGGAACCAACGGCGCGGCTGGGCTCGCGACCGGTGGCGGCGGTCCGGTCCGAGCCGCCGGGCGGGGCGGCCCGGGCTCCGCCAACCGGCCGAGGAGTCCGGAGATGTCCTCCGGATCAACCCAGAAGAGGGATGGCCTGCTCATCGTTGGTGTCGAGTCCAATTCGGGTCTCCAGCTCGGCCGCGATCTGATCGAAGACGGCGGCCACGGCCGGCGGACGACGGTGGAGCAAGCCGACGGGGACGCCCGCCGCGCTCGCCTCGAGGATGGCCGGATCCCGCGGCACCGCCGCATCGAACACCAGCCGGTCGGGGAACAATCTCCAGCTCTCCTCCGCAACCGCCAGCGAAGACTCCTGGCGCGACTGGAGCATGGTCAGGACCAGGCCCGCCAGCTGGACCTGGGCGCCCTCTTGGCGTAGGGTCGCCAGCGCCGAGAGGAGATGGCGTACCGCTCGCGCGGCCAGCGGCTCCGCTTGTAGGGGGAGCACCACGAAGTCCGCATGGAGCAGGAGGCCGAGGGTCACCCCGCCGATGGTCGGCGGCGTGTCCACCAGGACGAGGTCGTAGTGTCGGCGGACGTCGTCGAGCAACCGGCCCACCTGGGCGCCGTCCTCGAGGGCCGCGGACCAGGCGAAGGCCGTGGCAGGGGACGTCGAGCCCACCGGTAGAAGGTCGAGCTCTTTGAGTCGCGTGCGGATCACCGCTTCGGAGAAGCCCTGGCTGCCGGCCAGGACCTCGACCAAGCCGGGACGCTCATGGACCTCGCCCTGGATCGAGTACCCGACGCTGCCCTGGGGGTCCGCATCGATCAGCAAGGTACGGCGACTTCGCCGCGCCAGCGCGAAGCTGACGTTGAGAGCCAAGGTGGTCTTGCCGACGCCCCCCTTCTGACTGGCGACGACGACAACTTTTCCAGAGGTCATAGACGTGCTTCCGGATTCTTAGATAGAAATCAATCTACGACTGAAGATGTACTCATGAACGGGCGGCACTGTACAACACAATGCGGATGTTTTCACAAACAATCCAGCTTTGTAGGCAGCACCACTGGCTCCCGGGCAGCGCGAGACGCTCTTACCGCCTCCGGTAACCGGCGAAGGCCGCCAAGTTCCGGCGAAGGATCGTGGCGACTCGTGCATCTATCCGGTATATAGAGGGACCGAGGCCCGTTCAGGTCTCCGTAATCTTTGCGCCCTATCCTTGTCGCGTTGGGGACTCGAAGACCCAGAGCTGCCGGGGGTAGACCCCGGAGCGGTATCCTGGTTCGCACACCTACGACTCACTACGGCTCGATCGTCATCTCGGTGAATCGCTCGATGCAAGTCCGCACGACTGTCCGAACCGTGCCGCACCCAGGGCGCCGTCAACCGGCCCTCAGCGGACCGGCGTGGGGCATCGGGGCGGCCGGAGCCACCGTCCACCACCACCGCCCCGTCTCCGAGGAGCTCCCGAGGCCATGCCCCCATCTCCCCTGATCGGCACCTCTCCGCTGACCATACGCGACGACTTCCTTCCGATCTCGAAGCCGACGATCAGCGAGGCCGAGATCGCCGAGGTGGTCGACACCTTGCGCTCCGGCTGGATCACCACCGGCCCCAAGACCCAGCGATTCGAAGAGGAATTCGCGGCCTTCGTCGGTGTGCCCCACGCCCTGGCGGTGAGCTCCGCCACCGGTGGCCTGCACATCGGCCTCATCGCGCTCGGGCTCAAACCCGGGGACGAGGTCATCACCACCCCCATCACCTGGGCGGCGACGGTCAACATGGTCGAGGCGCTCGACGCCACGCCGATCTTCGTCGACGTCGATCCGGCGACGCTGCAGATCGACACCGCGCAGGTCGAGGCGGCGATCACCGAGCGCACCGTGGGCATCCTGCCGGTCCACTTCGCCGGCGCGCCCTCGGATCTGGCGGCCCTCGCCAGCATCGCCGACCGCTATGACCTGTGGATCTTCGAGGACGCGGCCCATGGCGTCGGCACCCGCGCCGGCGGCCGACACGTCGGATCGACCAGCGCCCTGTCGGTGTTCTCCTTCCATCCCATCAAGAACATGACGACCATCGAGGGCGGGGTGCTGACGCTCACCGACGACGAGCTCGAGCGGGCGCTGCGGGCGCTGCGCTTCCACGGCCTCGAGAAGTCCGCCTGGAACCGCTACGCCGCCGGCGGTACGCCGCAGGTGCAGGTGACGCGGCCGGGCTTCAAGTACAACTTCACCGATGTCCAGGCGTCCCTCGGCATCCACCAGCTGGCGGCGGTGGAGGGCTTCAACCAGCGCCGCCGCGAGCTCGCGGCGCTCTATCACGAGCTCCTCGCCGAGGTGCCGGAGATCCAGCGCCCTGCCGCTCCGACCTACGATCACGACCACACCTGGCACCTCTACGTCATCCAGGTGCTGCCCGAGGCCGGCTTGTCCCGCGACGAGATGATGGCGGCGCTGCGCGAACGCAACGTCGGCACCGGCCTCCACTTCGTCGCGGTCCACACCCAGCCCTACTACGCCCAGAAGTACCCCCAATGGCTCGGTGCGCTCCCCGCCGCGGAGCGAGCCTCGGACCGCCTGTGCTCGCTGCCCCTCTACCCCTCCATGACCGAAGACGACGTCCGCTACGTCGTCGCTGCCATCCAGGACGTCCTGGTCCACGCGAGGCGATGAGCTCGACCCACCCCCAGGTCTCGATCGTCATCCCGGTCTTCAACGAGGCCGGGAGCCTCCCCGAGCTGCTCCAGCGGCTCGCCGCGGTGGCCGACGAGCTGGCGCCGACGGAGATCCTGCTGGTCAATGACGGCAGCTCCGACGGCTCGTGGCCGTTGCTCAGGGCGGCGGCAGCAGCGGACCCGCGCTTCCGGGTGCTCGACCTCAACCGCAACTATGGCCAGCACGCGGCGGTGTTCGCCGGGCTCGAGGCGAGCCGCGGAGAGATCGTCGTCACCCTCGACGCCGACCTCCAGAACCCGCCGGAGGAGATCCCGCGGCTGGTCGCCAAGATGCGCGAGGGCTACGACGTCGTCGGCACGATCCGCGAGAACCGGCAGGACGGCGCCTTCCGCCGCTTCGCGTCGAAGATGGTCAACCGCCTGACCCGGGCCATCACCGGCTGCGTGCTCTCCGACTACGGCTGCATGCTCCGCGCCTACCGCCGCCCCATCGTCGAGGCGATGTGCAACTCGCGCGAGATCTCCTCTTTCATCCCGGTCCTCGCCGAGATGTACGCCGGCCCGGTGGCGGAGATCACCGTCGGCCATGCGGCGCGGCAGCAAGGCGAGAGCAAGTACCGCTTCTGGCACCTGGTCCGCCTCTTCCTCGACCTGACGACGAGCTTCACCCTCGCTCCGCTGCGGGTCGCCATGGTCGGCGGCTTCCTGCTCTCGGGGCTGTCGTTCCTCGCCGCGCTGGTGCTCATCGGTGGGCGCCTCGTCATGGGCACCCACTGGGCGGTGAGCGGTGTCTTCACGCTCTTCTCGCTGGTCTTCGTGCTGCTCGGTGCGCTGCTCTTCGCCCTCGGCCTGCTGGGCGAGTACGTCGGGCGGATCTACCTCCAGGTGCGGGGCCGGCCGCGGTTCATCGTCCGCGAGTCGATCGGACCGGAAGGGAAGGAACCGTGAGCGGCGCGCGGGTGGTGGTCCTCGGCTACCACACGATGGGCTGCGTCGGTTTCGACGCGCTCCTCCGCCATGGCTTCGACGTCGTCGCGGTGCTGAGCCATCGGGACGACCCTCACGAGGAGATCTGGTGGGAGTCGCTCGCCGAACGCGCCGCCGAGCGAGGGGTTGCGGTCCATTTCCCCGAGTCCATGAAGGACCCCGCGGTCCACGACCTCATCGCCGGCTACCGGCCCGACTTCCTCTTCTCCTTCTACTTCCGCTACATGATCCCGCCGGCCATCCTCGAGCTGGCGCCGCGCGGCGCCCTGAACCTCCACGGCTCGCTGCTGCCGCGGCTCCGCGGTCGGGCACCGGTCAACTGGGCCCTGGTCGAAGGCGAAGAGCAGACCGGCGTCAGCCTCCACTACATGGTGGCCAAGCCCGACGCCGGCGACCTGGTCGACCAGGAAGCGGTGCCCATCGCCCTCCACGACACCGCCTTCTCGCTCTACGCCAAGCTCGAAGACGCTGCGGCGACGGTCCTCGACCGGGCGTTGCCGGCGCTGCGCGAAGGCACGGCGGAAGCCCGGCCCCTCGATCTCGCGGCGGGCTCCTACCGCGGCGGCCGGCGGCCCGATGACGGCCTCGTCGACTGGTCCTCGAGCGCCCGGCGCATTTACGATCTGGTCCGTGCCGTGACCCATCCCTACCCCGGCGCCTTCACCTACCTCGACGGGCAGAAGCTCTTCGTCTGGTGGGCTCTTGCTGGCGCCGGCGCAGGAACCCCCGGCGAGATCCTCTCGGTGGATCTCGACGGCGTCGTCGTCGCCGCCGGGGACGGCGCGGTACGACTGATCTCGATACAGCCCGAGGGCCTGCCGGAGTCGCCGGCGGTCGCCCTCTCCGACCTTCTCGGCCTGGTGCCGGGACGAATATTCGACTCGAAAGCGTGAGGCAAATGAACGTATTGATCCTCGGTGCCAACGGCTTCATGGGCAACGCCCTGTCCGAGAAGATCCTGGCCACCACGGACTGGCACGTCTACGGAATGGATCTCTCCACCAACAAGATCCAGGGACTGTTACCCAATGCGCGGTTCCACTTCGTCGAGGGCGACATCTCGATCCACCGCGAGTGGGTCGAGTACCACGTCAAGAAGTGCGACGTGATCCTGCCGCTGGTGGCCATCGCGACTCCGGCCTCCTACGTTCGCGATCCCCTGGGGGTCTTCGAGCTGGACTTCGAGGAGAACCTGCGGGTGATCCGGCTGTGCCAGCGCTACAAGAAGCGCCTGCTCTTCCCCTCGACCTCCGAGGTCTATGGCATGTGCCGCGACGCGGAGTTCTCCGAGGAAACCTCGAACTTCGTCTATGGCCCGATCCACAAAAGCCGCTGGATCTACGCCTGCTCGAAGCAGCTCCTCGACCGGGTGATCGCCGCCATGGGCCAGACCCAGGGGCTGCGCTTCACCTGCTTCCGGCCCTTCAACTGGATCGGCCCCAAGCTCGACGACATCTACGCCCCCAAGGAGGGCTCGTCGCGGGTGGTCACCCAGTTCATCGTCAGCCTGCTCGACGGCGAGCCGATCCGCGTCGTCGACGGCGGTCACCAGCGGCGGTGTTACACCTGGATCGAGGACGGCATCGACGGCCTGATGCGGATCATCCGCGGCGACGACGAAGCCTGCAACGGCGAGATCTTCAACCTCGGCAATCCGGACAACGAGTGCTCGGTGCGCGAGCTTGCCGACAAGCTCGCCCAGCTCTACGCCAAGTCCTACCGCCACCTACCGGGCTACCGCGAACCGCGCATCGAGGAGGTCTCGGCCACCGAGTTCTATGGCAAGGGCTATGAAGACATCATGACCCGCACACCGTCGATCGCCAAGGCGAGGACGGCGCTCGGCTGGAACCCGCGGGTGAGCCTCGACGAGGCGCTGGCGCGGACCCTCGATCACTTCGTCCGCGAGCGCCAGGAGATCGAGGGTGCCACGACCGGGTCGAGCCCTTCGAACGACACGTTGCGCAAGGTCTCGAGTGCCCACTGAGCGTCCCCTGGGGATCCGCGTCGACGTCGACACCCACGTCGGGATGCGCGACGGGGTTCCCCGCCTGCTCGAGGTCTTCGCCGCCACCGGCTCCAAGGCAACCGTCTATCTGTCGATGGGACCCGACCGGGCGGGGCGGGCGTTGCTCAACCTGCTCAAACCGGGCTTTCTCACCAAGATGCGGCGGAGCTCGGCGGTCAGCGTCTACGGTCTGCGAACGGTGCTTTCGGGAACATTGCTGCCGTCGCGGCCCATCGCCACGGCGTTCCCGGAGATCGCGCGGCGCGTCGCGGAGCAGGGTCACGAGACCGGTGTCCACGCCTGGGACCATCGCACCTGGCAGGACCGTCTCTTGCAGCTACCCGCCGAGCGCATCCACCGTGAGCTCGACCGGGGGCGGGCCGCCTACCGCCAGATCTTTGGCACCGAGCCGCCCACCTTCGCCGCGCCGGCGTGGTTGAGCAACGACGTCTCCCTGCTCCACGAGGAGACCTTTGGCCTGCGCTATGGCTCGGATTGCCGGGGGCTCGAACCCTTTTTGCCATCGATCGGAGGCCGCGTCCTGACGACGCCGCAGGTGCCCTCGACCCTGCCGACCCTCGACGAGCACCTGGGCTGGCAGGCCGCGACCGCCGCCGAGTACTTCGACGCGATGCTCGAGCTCGCCGAAACCCAGGCGTGGCCCGTGCTGACGGTTCACGCGGAGCTCGAGGGCGGTCCCTACGCCGAGGCGCTCGGGGCGTTTCTCCGCGCGGCCCCCAAGCGGGGTCTCCGGCCCGTCGCCCTCGGCACGCTCCTAGACCAGCGCCGGGCGGCGGGCCCTCTGCCCGTCCACGAGGTCGTCCACGCCCCGGTCGAAGGGCGCCACGGAGTGCTCTCGCACCAGGGCCGCGAGCTGGCGGCTTGAACCCCAACCGCACCGTCTCGAGGTTCCGTCGATGAATGCATCTCCGACTCCCGGCGTCGCCGCCTGGACCGACCGGGTCCGCGCCTGGCACCTGGTGCTCCTCTGCCTGCTCCTCTACCTGCCGATCCTCGCCTCGACGCCGCTGGCCGAGCCCGACGAGGGGCGCTACGCCGAGATTCCCCGCGAGATGCTCTCCTCGGGCGACTTCGTCACGCCGCGGCTCAACGGCGTCCTCTATTTCGAGAAGCCGGTCTTCTACTACTGGGCGGTGGCGGGGGCCGAGTACGTCCTCGGCCAGAACGAGCTCGCCGCACGCTCGATCACCTTGCTCAGCGGGCTCCTGGGCGTCCTCCTGACCTTCTACCTGGGCACCTCGATGGGTTCTCGGCGGCTCGGCGTTTATGGCGCGGCGATCCTCGCGGTGAGCCCCCTGTGGGCGACCTTCTCGCGGGTCAACACCATCGATCTCTGTGTCTCCGTCTGGATCACGGCGACGCTCGCGGCCTTCTGGTGGGCGAGTCGCGACGGTGCGGGCAAGAAACCGTGGTACGCGCTCTTCGCGGCGTCGGCCCTGGCGGTCCTGACCAAGGGACTGATCGGGATGGTGCTGCCCGGGGGCGTGATCTTCGTCTATCTCCTGCTGTCGCGACGTTGGAAGCTGCTGCTCCGCGTGCCGTGGATCACCGGGACCCTGCTCTTCGCCGCCATCGCCGTGCCCTGGCACGTGCTCGTGGCTCAGCGCAACCCGAGCTTCCTGTGGTTCTACTTCGTCCACGAGCACTTCCTGCGCTATACGACCGACGTCGCCGAACGCACCGGTCCCGCCTGGTACTACCTGCCGGTGCTGCTCGTCGGGCTCCTGCCGTGGTCGGGGTTGCTGCCGGCGAGCTGGAGGCTCTTCCGAGCCCCAACCGACGCCGCAGAGCGCGACGCCACGATCTTCCTCGGTTCCTGGGCTGCGCTCATCGTGCTCTTCTTCTCGACCTCGAAGTCGAAGCTCATCCCCTACGTACTCCCGGCGTGGCCGGCGCTGGCGCTGCTCGCCGCGATGGTGCTGATCCGGGTCGACCCGTCGGCGAAGGGCTCCCGGGGGGCAAGGATCGGGCTGGCGGTGACCACCCCCGTGCTCCTTCTCGTGTTCGGCGGTCTCGCCTGGGGCGCCACCGGTGCCGCAGGGCCCAAGCTGGGACAGGAGATGTTCTTCTCCCTGCCCCTTCTCCTCGCCGCGACGGCCGGTGCCTTGCTGGCGTTGGCCGCCTTCGTACGACTGCTGCGCGGTTCGGTCGACCGTGCCCTGCTCCCGCTGCTCCTCGCGTCCATGGCGTTCATCGCCTGTCTGGTGATCGCCGGCCAGGAAGTGATGAAGGGCCGCACCGCCAAGGGCATCGCCCAGTGCATCGAGGCTCTCGATGACGGCCGCGCGGTGGTC
>JAGQSE010000333.1:0-14691 GCA_020439725.1 Acidobacteriota bacterium | reverse complement strand
GGTATCTCGAAGCTCACCGACCAGGAACGGGAAGCCACCTACCCGTCGCTCGAGTCCTTTCGGGAGCGCTGGAGCTCCGGCACGCCGATCTTCCTCGTCACCCGCCGGCAGGTCTTACCCAGCTTCGAGGAAGCGGGACTCGCCCCGGGCACCGTGCTGCGCGAGGAGCGAAAGCTCGTGCTGCTGACCAATCGGGCCGAGGAGGTCATCCCGCCATCCTGTTCATGAGGTCCCGCCCGCTGAGCTCGCGGAGCCCAGCGACGGCGCTCTCCCCAAGGAGGGTCCTGCAAACGCCGTGAACCGACCCACCGAGTCCTGTGACCGGAAGTCCTGTCTGCCCCGAGAACCGACCCGGCACTTCTCGCGCCGGGCACTGTGGGTCCTGGTGGTGGTCGTCAGCGCCGGCTGCGCCACCTACACGCCCCAGCCCTTGGGCGACCCACACCACGATCCGGCTGCGACCCGTGAGACGCTCCAGGAGCTCGTCGTCGAGGCTGGCGAGATCGAGAACCCGCTCCTCGAGCCCATCGAGATCCGGCTCGACGACGGTCTGTCCCCGGACGAGGCCGCCGTCCTCGCCGTGGTCGCCAACCCGGACCTACGGGCCGCTCGGGCTCAGCGCGGAGTGGCCGAGGCGTCGATCCTCAAGGCCGGGCTGCTTCCGGACCCGCAGCTCGCCGCATCCGCCGACCATCCCGTCAAGCGCGATCCGACGACCAGCACCGCCACCAGCTTTGGTCTCTCGTGGGATCTCGACCCGTTCTTCGTCCGTGGCGCCGAGCGGGCTGCCGCCAAGGCGGCGAGCGACCAGGTCTCCCTCGACATCGCCTGGCAGGAGTGGTCGGTCGCGCAGCAAACCCGGACCGAGGTCTTCTCGATCCTCTTTCTCGAGCGCCAGCTCGGGCTCGTGCGCGACGAGGAGGCTGCCCTCGAGGAGGTCAGCGACCGGCTCGACCGCGCCGCGGCTCAGCACCTGGTGGACCGGGCCCAGGCCCTCGCGTCGACGGACGCGCTGATCAGCACGCGTTCCACCCGCATCGATCTCGAAGGTCAGCTGGCCCAGGCTCGGCTCGAGGTCGCCCGCCTGCTCGGCGTTCCGGGCGACCAGACGCTCCGCCTCGCCGGCGATGTCGAGGCTTCCGCGAGGACGGCGGTGGATCTCGCGGCGGCCGCTGCCGACGACCGGTCCCGATGGCTCGACGGGCTCAGCGAGCGTCGGCTCGATCTCGTAGCCCTGCGTGCCGGCTACCAGAGCCAGGAGGAGACCGTCCGCGCGGCGATCCTCCGGCAGTTCCCGCGCATCAACATCGGCCTGACCCGGGCGCGCGACACCAGCGCCATCGTCACCCTGGGGCCGGCGCTCTCGATCAGCCTGCCGTCGCTCGATCGCAACCGTGGCGAGATCGCCGTCGAGCGCGCGACGCGCGAGCAGCTACGGCAGGAGTACAGCGCCCGCGAGCTAGGAGCCCAAGCGGACGTCATGGGCCTCCTCGAAGGGCTGCGCCAGGCTGGCAGGGCGCTCGACAACGCCAAGGCCGCCGTCCCCGCCGCGCAGCAACTGGCCACCGCCTACGACGAAGCGCTCCGCCGCCGGTCCGCCGACGCGCTGACCGCCTATCGCGCCCGGGCCGACCTGCTGACCCGCGAGCTCACCGTTCTCCAGCTCGAGCAGGAGCTCGTCCGCCTCGGCCTCGAGCTGCAGATGGCCAGCGGACGCTACGAGCCACTCGCCGGTACCCGCCCGGAGGCACCATGAACTCTCAAGTCCTACGTCTCGAATCCCTGACCTTCGTCTCCGTCCTCGCGCTCGGCGTCCTCGCCTGCAGCGGCGAAGCGCCGGCACCGGCATCAGAACCGACGCCCGTCGCCACCGTGAGCACCGCGCCGCTCCTCCGCCAGACGCTGACCGAGACCGTCATCGCCTACGGCACCGTCATCCCCGCCCCCGGAGCCACGCAGACGGTCTCGGTACCCTTCGAGTGCCGGGTCCGTGCGGTCCTTGTCAGCCCGGGGCAGGTGGTGGCGGCGGGTGATCCCTTGCTCGAGATCGAGCCCAGCCCCGACGCCCGCGAGCAGATCGCCCAGGCGAAGAACGCCCTGGTCGCCGAGGAAGCCCTGAGCGAGGCCACCCAGCAGCGCTACGACCTCGGTCTGGCCATCGAGGACGAGCTCTCCCAGCGCCGCCAGGCCCTCGAGGACGCAAGGCGGCGAGCTGAGACCGTCTCGGCCTGGCTCGGCCTCAAGCGGCCGCGCTCCCCCGCCCGCGCCATCGTCGGTGCGACCCCGGTGTCCGAGGGCGCCTTGGTAGCGGCCGGGCAGCCGCTGGTCGAGCTCGCCCTCGAGCACCGCTTCGAGGTCCGTCTGGGAATCGAGCCGGAGGACTCGGGTACCGTAGACGCCGGCGACGTCGTGCGCTGGGCTCCGCTCGGGCGTGGCACTTCGGTCGCGGCCCGCGGCACCGTGCGGAGCGTCGCGCGACAGGTGAGCGCGGATACCCGGCTGGTCGACCTCCTCGTCGTCCCGACGGAGACCTCCGAGGGAGCCCCGGAGGCTCTGCTCCTGGGCGAAGCGGTACGGGGTGAGATCGAGGTCCAGAGCTCGACCGGACTGGTCGTGCCGCGCGCGGCACTGGTGGTCCACGGGGATCGCTGGCTGGTCTACTCGGTCGATCAAGACCGTGCCGTCGAGCACGAGGTCACGCTGGGCGTCGAAACCGACGACCAGGTCGAAGTCCTCGGTGGCGGACTCTCGGCCGGCGACCAGGTCGTCGTGGCCGGGAACACCGTGCTCACCGACGGTATGCAGGTCACGGTCGGGGCTTCGCCCGCGGCGCCGTCCGGCCAGGGCAAAGGCAAGGACCAGAGCAAGTCCCCGGCGGCGGGCACGCCGTGAGGGCCGGCGCCGACACGCCGGAACGTCCCGCCAGGCCCCCCAGCGCCTTCACCCGCTGGGCCGAAGGCCACTGGCGGTCCTTCCTCTTCATCGTGGTGGTGATGGTGACCACCGGTTCCATCGTCGGTCTCAAGCTGCCGGTGGGCCTGTTCCCCAGGGTCTCCTTCCCGCGGGTCGTCGTCAGCCTCGAGGCCGGGGACCGGCCCGCCAACGAGATGGCCGTGCTGGTCACCGTCCCCGTCGAGGCGGCACTCCGCGCGGTGCCGGCGGTGCGTAGCGTGCGCTCGACCACCAGCCGCGGCAGCGCGGAGATCTCGATCAACTTCGACTGGGGCACCAACATGGAGGTCGCCACGCTCCAGATCGAGGCGGCCCTCGGCCAGGTGACCTCGAGCCTGGGCACGCCGACGACCTACGACGTGCGGCGCATGGACCCCACCGTCTTCCCGGTCCTCGCCTACAGCCTGACCTCGAACCAGCGCTCCCCGACGGAGCTCTACGACCTCGCCTTCTACCAGCTGCGCCCGCGGCTCTCGACCGTCAACGGGGTCTCCTCCGTCGCCGTGGTCGGCGGCGCGCCCGAGGAGATCCACGTCGTCACCTCGCCCGAGCGGCTGGCGCGCTTCCACCTGACCACCGACGACATCGCCAAGGCCCTGGCCGACGCCAACGCGCTGATCGCCGCCGGACCCCTCGAAGCCGACCACAAGCTCTACCTGGTCCTGTCCGACGCCCGCCCCCACACCCTCGAGGACCTGGCCAATGTCGTGGTCCGCCCGGGAATCGATGGCCTGGTGCGTCTCGAGGACGTCGCCGTGGTCAGCCGCACGGCGGTCCCCCAGCGCACCGTAGTGACCGCCGACGGCCGTGACGCGGTGCTCTTCCAGGTCTATCAGCAGCCCGGCGGCAACACGGTGCAGATCGCCCACGACGTCGAGGCGGCGCTGGCCGCGGCCGGCGACGTGGTGCCCCAGGACGTCCATCTCGCCAACTGGTACGACCAGAGCCAGCTCATCCTGGCCTCCGCCAAGAGCGTTCGGGACGCGATCCTGATCGGCATCGGCCTGGCGATGCTCGTGCTCTTCGCCTTCCTCCGGGACGCCCGCGTCACCTTGATCGCAGCGGTGGTGGTGCCGTCGGTCCTCGGCGCCACCTCGCTGGTCCTCGGTGTCCTCGGGCAGAGCTTCAACCTGATGACCCTGGGCGGCATGGCCGCCGCCGTGGGCCTGATCATCGACGACGCCATCGTCGTCGTCGAGCACATCAGCCGGCGGCTCGGTGAGCGCGAGGACCCCTCCCGCACACCGAGCCGCGCTCTCATCCTGGCCAACGCCTTCGAGTTCACCCGCCCCCTCGCCGGCTCGTCCGCCGGCACCATCGTCATCTTCCTGCCCCTCACCTTCCTCACCGGGGTGACCGGTGCCTTCTTCAAGGCGCTGTCGCTGACCATGGCCTCGGCGCTCGTCATCTCCTTCTTCATCGCCTGGCTGGTGGTGCCGCACCTGGCGGTCTGGTTCCTGCGCCAGGGTCGTGCCCTCATGGCGGAAGGCGACGGCGAGAGCAGGTTCTTCGGCGCCTACGGCCGGGTCTTGGGTGGGTTGCTCCGGCGACCGGCCCTCGGCCTGCTGCTCGCCATCCCCTTCTTGCTGCTTGGCTACCTCGGGTATCGCTCGACCGGCTCGGGCTTCATGCCGAGCACCGACGAAGGCGGCTTCGTCCTCGACTACCGATCGGCACCGGGGACCTCGCTCGCCGAGACCGACCGCCTGCTGCGCCAGCTCGAAGGCATCCTGGCACGGGTCCCTGAGGTCGAAACCTACTCTCGCCGTACCGGCATCCAGCTCGGGGGCGGGCTGACGGAAGCCAACGAAGGGGATTTCTTCATTCGCTTGAAGCCTCTTCCCCGCCGCTCCATCGAGGCGGTGATGGACGACGTCCGCGGGCAGATCGAGACCCGGGTGCCGGGTCTCGAGGTCGAGCTCCTCCAGCTGATGGAGGATCTCATCGGCGACCTCACCGCCGTTCCCCAGCCCATCGAGATCAAGCTTTTCGGCGCCGACGGGGAGACTCTTGCCAAGGTGGCGGAGCAGGTCGCCGCCCGGATCTCGAAGCTCCCCGGAGTGGTCGACGTCAACGACGGAGTGGTTCCCGCGGGCGACGCCCTGGTCGCCCGGATCGATGGTGATCGTGCGGCCGTCGAGGGCGTTTCGCCCCAAGCCATCGGCAACGACGTAGCCAACCAGGTGGGCGGGATCGTGGCGACCAGCCTGCCGGAGAACGACAAGAACGTCGACGTGCGCGTTTGGACGCCCGAACTCGACCGCTCGAGTGTCGCCGACGTGGGCCGCCTGCGGATCACCGCGCCGGACGGTCACACCTTCCCCTTGCAGCGGGTCGCGACGATCGAAAGGGTGAGCGGCCAGGCGCAGATCGCTCGCGACGACCTGAAGCGCATCGTCGCGGTGACCGGTCGGATCAGCGGTCGGGACCTGGGTTCGACGATCAAGGACGTCCGCTCGGCCTTGGCCAGCCCCGGCCTGCTGCCCGCGGGGGTCTCCTATTCCCTGGGCGGTCTCTACGAGCAGCAGCAGATCGCCTTCAAGGGCTTGATCCAGGTGCTGGCGCTCTCCTTGGTCCTGGTCTACCTGGTCCTGCTCTTCCTCTACGAGAGCTTTCGCGTGGCGACCGTCCTTCTACTCCCCACGCTCTTCGCCTTCGCGGCGGTCTACCTGGGACTCTGGGTGACCGGCATCGAGATGAACATCTCGTCGATGATGGGCCTGACGATGATCGTCGGGATCGTGACCGAGGTGTCGATCTTCTACTTCTCGGAATACCGCGAGCTGTCGGAGATCGAGGACCGGCAGAGGCGGCTGGTGATGGCGGGCAAGAACCGCATGCGCCCCATCGCCATGACCACCCTCGCCGCCATGCTGGCGCTGATGCCCCTGGCTCTCGGTCTGGGCGAAGGCTCCGGCATGCTCACTCCCCTCGCCATCGCCATCGAGTTCGGGCTCGCCGCACAGATGCCCGTCGTTCTCGTGCTGCTGCCGGTGATGCTCTCGGTGACCGGGGCGGAGTAGGTCCGGTTTCCGAGCCTCGTGCCATCCCTCGAGAACGGGCGGCAACACTGGCCCCCATCCTCCCGTAGGTAAAACCCAACGACCGCGGCGCATGCGCGATTGGACGAACGACTCCTACTCGGTGAGGGATCGATCATGATGCAGTAGACACGACCCAGGACCATCCGAGCCGGCAAGAACCCGGCTAACCCTTCGGAGACGAAGTGCGATCAGGGCCAGATTCGCAGTCTTCCCAGCGGGGCCGATCGCGGAGAACGGTGATCGGTGCCAGGACCGATTCGAAGGACCAGACCGATCTCACAACTTCACGCTCCGAAAGGAAAAGACGAGATGAAAGCTCACTCACAGTTCTTGGCACTGGCTGCAGCGATGCTGGCGATGTTGGCTCCCGGAACGGCGAGCGCGTTGAGCACCGAGACTTCAGGTGCGCCCAACACGATCGTCAGCCCCTACACCTACTGGCCCACGGCCCCCCAATCTGGACGCTTCTACAACGCCAACGGCGTCCTTACCGACACGGAGCTTCTCCTCTTCGTCCAGGGTGGTGGCTTTGTCAACGTCACCACCGGACCGGGCTCCGAGTGCCCGCTGGGAGAGCAAATCTTGCTTTTCTCGGCGGCGCGAACACCCTCGGCACTGCGAAGCCACTTCACCTACGAAGGACTGGTCTCACCCTGCAACACCACCGCCTCCGGTGTCCACTACACCACCGGCAGCGCCTTCAAGTCCGATTGGGATAGCCAGTACAAGCTGCTGATCAACGAGACCGAGAACGGTGCCGAGTTCGGTGAAGGCGATTTCAAGAGAGTGCTCCTGGGCACCTCGCCGAACGGCAAGAGCTGGACCTATCCCTCAAGTGTGAATCCCTTCCTCCAGCAATCCACCGTCTCGGGTCAGCTCATCTCGATCGTCGAGGTCAACCTGGTCCAGGAGCCGGGTGGTGGCGATTGGTGGGGCGTTTTCAACTTCGGCTCCTCGCTTCCCAGCCAGTTGGGAATCCTCAAGGTCGAGAAGGCGCCGTCGAATCCCCGCGGCTTCGTGATCAAGATCCTCGACACCTCCAATCAGTGGAGCTCCGTCGCCAACGACGGCAGCTTCAACTTCATGCCCAAGAACCTGCTCTCAGGGCTCGACCGCATCGGCAGCCTGCTGCTCAACAACGGACAGTACGAGATCTGGTTCCACAAGAAGGTCGCGGCCAGCCAAGGCTGCGACGACGGGATCGCGAACGGTTCGACCTTCGTTTACCGAACGATCACCAAGAGCGGTGTCCTCGGTGACGAGCAAGCCGTCCAGTCGAACGTCCGGGTGATGCCGACTGTCAACAACACGGGCCGCCTCTTCCCCTACCGCTTCAACGCCGGCGGTGGCGGCAAGTACCTCTACTCCTCGAGCACCGACCACATCTGCCAGGACAAGGGCCCCCAGGCCGGATTCCGCGGGATGGAGATCGTTCTGACCTTCGTAGACAACTAGCAGCTCGCCCGTCCCGTCCGCGGATCGGACCGGGCGCCCTCGAAGAGCTCGCCGGCTACGCGGAGAGCGTGGCCGGCGGGCTCGCTTCGTTTTTCTCGAAGGAACCGTCCGCCTCAGGATCCAGCCTTTCCCTTCTCCAACGGGCCCAGCGCGCGCAGGGCGTCGAGCAGCACCTCCGGTGCCGGGCGGACGCGATAGTTCTCGTCGAGGTGGGAGAAGCGAATCGTCCCCTGGCGGTCGAGGACCAGGGCCGTGGGATGCGGAACCGTCGGCGAGGACTCGTTGAGGATGCCGTAGGTCTTGATCAGGTGGAGGTCCTGATCGACGAGCACGGGAAAGGTCAGATGCTCGGTCTCGACCATCTTGGCGACCCCGTCGCTGGCGTCGGGGCTGACCGCCCAGACCTCGGTGTTCAAGGCGTGGAAGGCGTCGAGGTTCTCTTGCAGCTCAACTAGCTGCTTGCGGCTTTATGGTCACCAAGCGCCGCGAAAGAAGACCACGACCAGGTTCTTCTCGCCCCGCAGATCGATGGAGCGATAGACCGTGCCGGAGATGTCGGGAAGCGCGATGGCGGGAGCCTTGTCGCCGACCGCGACGCGGCCAGTCGCGGTGTCGTCGGCCTGGACGAGGGCACTCGGTCCGAGAACCATGCCGAGGGCGACGCCGGTGACGAGGACGAGGGTTTCCAGTCTGAGTTTCACGTGGGTGATTCCTCCGCTTGGTTCTTGGGGTGGATCGTTGAAGCGAGCAGCTGTCGCGCTACGAATCCACAGCAAAGATCTGTGAGAGACGCATCTCGACGACGGGCCGCAGGCCTGCATCGAGCGCGGTCGCAGCGAGCCGGAGTTCGAGTGTGGCCGTATCGATGAGTCCATGGGTGAGCGCCTCGCGCGCGAACCCGAGGTCTTTCTCTCGCCCCGCCACCAACTTCGAAATGACCAGATCGTGGATCTCGAGACACCATGCCGTTGCTCCGCGGGTGTTGGCGTTGGTCACTGGTATGAGGCGTTCTCGCCAGCCTTGCGGCAGGACAGCCGTCGCCTCACCCACGCCATGGGCGTAGTAGCCGAAGGTCTCGTGAAAGGGCGAGAGCTCGCCGAGAGTGCCGTCGATGAGATCGGCGCGCTCTGGCCGGTTCTTGGGGAAGAGATCCGCTTCGTTCGACGTCAAGAGGGCCGCCGGCGCGTTCGGGAACTGTCCGAGAACCGCCTGACTCCCGACCACGATCAGCTCCGGGTCGTCCGCAATATTCGCCGCCGCCCGCACCAGGTGCTCCAGTTGCTCCCGAGTCATGGGCCCGAGCTTTCGCGAAGGTCGCGGAGGATCTGCCAGCGTTCTCGTGGCGAGAGGGCTCCGGCGAAGGGCGAAGACTGTCGCAGGGCTACCATCGTCTCTCCTGGATCCACCAGGCGGTTGGCAACTTCGTCGGCGCTCAAGGCCAGCACCTGGCGCCAGGCGTCCGCGTAGCGAGGATGGACGGAGCCGTCCTCTCGCCACACCTCGACTTTTCTGCGGGCCGCTTCGAGCACAGACGGATCCCGTCTGACCTTTTCGGCTACGGCTCGGTGCAGCTGGATGCTGCGGTCCTCGATCTGTCGATGATCTCTCACGGTGGATCTCTCCAGGCCCTTGATGCTAACTCATGCCCACTGAGCTGTTTCGCGCTTCGCTACCACACGGTCGCGACATGGTCGTAGGAACGGAGGTCTTCGTCCTTGGTGACCAGCGGGATCTTGCGGTCGAGGGCGGTGGCGACGATCAGGCGGTCGGCGGGGTCGGGGTTCTGCCTCTGGTCATTGTGACGCAGCGGCTTCCGGCTCGGCCTCTCCTGCTGCTGGCCAACTGCTAGAAGGCTCCGCCGCTGAACACCGAGCCCCGGAACACCCCGGGTCGGCGGGCGAGGATGTCGGCGAGGGCGAGGGCCATGCGCTGGCGGACCTCGCGGTTGATGCGGTCGACGACTTTGGGATCGTCGGCGGCCTCGGGACCGTGCTCGGCGGCAACGTCGAGGGGCTCGAGGAACCGGACGTGCCATTTCGAGGGGAGCGGCACGAGCGAGGCAGTCGGGGTGATGGGCAGGGTGGGCCACTCGCTCACACGTTTCCACCACCGCCACTCGATCTTGGCCAGGATGGGGAAGATCTCGGCGCTGCCAACCACCACGAAGGGGACGATGGGGACCTGGTGGCGCAGCGCGAAGCGGACATAGTCGGGGCGGAAGCGACGCAGCCGGTAGACGTCGCGATAGCGCGCGAAAGCGCCGCGGATGCCCTCGGGAAAGATCGCCAGGAGCTGCTGCTGGGCGAGCACCCAATCGCCGTTCTCCACGCAGGCGTGGAGACCGCCGCAACCGCTCATATAGGGTGCCAGGAATGGGAACTTGACCAGCGTCGGGTGGATCAAGAAGCGCGGGTGGCGGCCAAGGTCGCTGGCCAGGCGGTGGAGCACCATCACCCCGTCCCAGGGCTGGTGCCCACGGTGGTTGCCGACCAGCACCGCACCGCCGGACCCTGGAACGTGCTCGAGACCCTGCCACTCGATCCGCCACCAGCGATCGTGGAGGAAGCGGAAGAGCGTCCGCCCGAGGCGCGCGACATAGGCCCGGTCGAGGCTGAAGGGATCGTGCGCGAGCTCGCCTTCGGAACGCTCGAGAGTCCCCGGCAGGAGGTCCGGGTGGGACGTCGCCATCACCCGCCGGCGCGCCGCATCGCTCACCGTCACCGGGTAGCGGAGGGCCTCGACCTCGTCGGGCTCGGCACCGCGCAGGCGGTAGAGCCCGCGCAGCAACTGGCTCGGCAACGGCACGCGCCGTACGCCGGCCCGAGCCATCGCCTTCTCGAGCGGGATGACGTCGGCGGGGGCCACGTGCCAGACGCCGTCCTCCAACTCACCAGCGAGAGCCGCGGTCACCACATCGGCGAGCTCCGCGAGCTCGAGGAGCTGAAGCGGCGGATCGTAGCCGGCGGGAGCCAGGCTCGAACGCCCCGAAAGAAGCCGGCTCACCGCGTCCCTACCGCCGACGACCGGTACGAAGGTCGGACGCAGGATCACCAGCCCGCGCGAGCTCGCCCCCTCCGACAGCGCCGCTTCGAGGGCCCGCCAGCGACGGCTCACCCGGTTGGCCGGCGGCCGGCGGGCGAGGCGATCCTCGCTCAAGTGACCGGCGTGGCGGTGGCTCGGCTCGTGGACCAGGGCGCTCGACACGAGCACTAGACGTCGCGCGGGAGCCTCCCCTGCCGCCGAAGCCCTCGAACCCGCGAGCCAGCCGCGAGCTTGCTCGATGAGGGCTCGGTCCTCCACACCCAAGACCTCCCCGGAACCGAGTCTTCGCGACCCACGCCGGGGCACCATCACCAGCACGTCCGCAGCCGCCGCGTCGCCGGTCAGCTGGAAACTCTGCCCGCCTCGCGCCCCGAGCTCTTCGCGCAGCGCCTTCGCCAGCGCGCCGTCTCCCGCCACGAACGCCGAGCGCAGGCGGCTCATCTCAAGAGCTTCCGGCAGAGACGACCTGCGCTGCCGTTGGCTCTACGATCCCTTGCCCCTCGACAATGCGGACCCGTGATCGTGCTGGCAGGTCGGTGAAGGTCTCCTCTCCCCCGCCGGGCCAGCGCACGGTCAGCCGGTCGACGAGCTCGCGGTCCCCGAGACCGAAGTGGAGCCGGCGGTCGTGTTGCGAGGCATAGCTCGAGCCTGCCGACACCACCTGCACCTGCCGCAGGTCGCCGGCCTCGAGGGTCACCAGCGCACCGACGGCGTCCCGGTTGCTGGTCGTGCCCTCGAGCTCCACCGAGATCCAGCCGTGGCGGTTGCCGATGTCATTGCGCAGCAACGAGGGTGCCGCCCGCGCCACGTCGCCGCTGTCGCCGAAGTCGTGGCTCACGGCCAGATCGAGGTCGCCGTCGTTGTCGAAGTCGGCGATGGCGAGCCCCCGGGCGTCCTTGTCGTCATCCGCGCCGAGGGCCATGGCGACGTCGGTGAAGCGCGGGATGCCGTCGTCCCCCGGGCCTTCGTTGCGCAACAGGTTGTTGGTCTCGTAGCCGTTCCACGACATGTCGCCGCGGAACTCGTTGCTGTAGTAGGTGCCCTTCTTGTACTCGTCGATGTGCGCGACCGCGCCCAGGATGTAGGGCAGTCACAGGTCGGCGTAGGTCTTGCCGCTGATCCAGCCGTTGTTGGCGTAGACGTCCTGCCGGCCGTCGTTGTCGTAGTCGAGGAACGCCGATCCCCAGTACCAGCCGAAGGGGTTGGTGCCGGCGATCTCGGAGACCTCGCGGAAACGGCCGGCGCCGTCGTTGAGCATCAGCGAGTTGCCCTTGACCATGCGATCGCCATAGCTCTGCCAGGCGGAGCCGGCGTAGCCGTAGATCTCGCGGTAGATCGGGAAGTCCTCGCGGATCGTCCCCTGGCGGATGCTGGTCAGCAGGTATTGCTGGAGCGTCGTCGACTGGCCGTACCAGCGTTGCCCCGAGTGCACGTTCGAGACATAGAGATCGAGGTCGCCGTCGCCGTCGGCGTCGCCCCAGGACACGCTCATGCCGAAGCCGAAGTCGAGGGTGCCGCTCTCTTCCGAGACGTCGGTGAAGCGCACCTTGCCTTCGGCGTCGGGACCCTCGTTGCGGAGCAAGGCGTTCCGTCCGAAGTCGTTGGCGACGTAGAGGTCCTGGTCACCGTCGGCGTCGTAGTCGGCCCAGCCGACCCCGAGCGTCAAGCCGCCCTCGCGCACCCCGGCCTCGTCGGTGACGTCGGTGAAGCGGAAATTGCCGTCGTTCCTGAACAGCGTGTTGCCCTGACCGTTGCGGGTGTAGAAGAGCGTCGTCGGCAAATCGGTGCGCGGATCGAGATAGCGACCGAAGTAGAGATCGAGGTCGCCGTCGTTGTCATAGTCCACGGCGCTCGCCACCACCACGAAGGTCTTGCCCAGGTCGACGGCGTCGGAGAGGTCGGTGAAGTGCGGTACCCCGGTGGCGTCGGCGCCGTCGTTGCGGAACAGCTGGTTCTTGCCCATGAAGCGCGGCAGCACCAGGTCCTCGTCACCGTCGTTGTCCAGGTCGACGAAAAGCCCGACGTTGGCCCCGGGCGCTTCGAGGGGCAGGCCCGCGGCGGCCGTGATGTCGCGGAACCGCAGCCGCCCCCCGGCGTCGGTGCCGAGGTTGCGATAGAGGTGCGGCCGGTGCCCGTCACCGAAGAAGAGGTCCACCCAGCCGTCCCCGTCGACGTCGGTGGCGGAAGCGCCGGCGGGGCCGTACTGGATGATCTCGAAGGTCCTGGGCCGCCACTCCTCCGTGGCGAACAGCGGGTTGGGCTCCAGCCGATGGTCGATTCCCGCAGCGGCGGCGACGTCGGTGAAGCCGTCGCCCAGACCAGCGGTCGTGACCCCCGAAAGCAGGTCCTGGCGTTCGATCCGCCAGCCCTTGGCGCCCCCGGGTCCGCCGTCGTTGGTGCCACGGACCAGGTGCAGGCGCAGCGTCGCATGGCTCTCGAACTTCTCCCCCGACTGGCGCCGCCCGCGCAACCAGAGCACGGCGCGGATCACCGCCGTGTCGTCGCCGATCTCCTCGACCCGGGCGAGCTTGAGCTTGGCGAGCTCGAAGGCATCAACGCCCTCGAGGAGCCCTTCCATCTCCGCGACGACGGCGTCGCGATCGAACGCCTTGGCCCCGGCCTCCTCCCACTCGTAGACCCGCACGCCGTCTCGGTCCGACGCCAGGGCCTGCTCGAAGGTTCCCTGGCTCGGGTGGTGATAGGTGTCGGCGTAACACAGGCGGAGCCGCTCCGGATCGTGGTCCTTGAGGGCGCCGCCCAGCTCGCCGAGGAGCTGGATGGCCGCGGTCCCGGTGCTCGCCAGGGCCTCGGCACGCTCCTGCACCCGGCGCACCTGGTAGGTGCCACCGGCAGCCAGGGCCGCCGCGATGAGCAGCGGCAAGAGCCACCGCCAGCGTTTCGATCTTCGTGCCATCGAAATCCTTCCTCCTGTCCGAGCTCCGGGCTACACCGATGCCGCGGCGGCGGCCCGAAGCCCCGGGTCCCGCCGACCGCCGCGCATGACGCGCTCGGCCACCTGTTGCGCCGAGACGATGACCGGCGTGATACCGCCACCGGGCCGTACCCAGTGGCCGACGCAGAAAAGTCCGTCGACCGGCCCCTCGATCCCGGGCCGATCGCTACCCAGCTGGTCCGGCGACATCTCCCACCCGAGCATCGCACCGACCGTGTTGCGGGTGAACCGCCACGACGTGCGTGCCGACGCGGCGGTGCGGACCACCACCCGGTCGGCGACCCCGGGGATCACCCTCTCGAGCTGCGCGACCATCCCCGCCTCGACCTCCGCCTTGTGGCTCGGCCAATCGCCGATGGCGCCGTAGTCGATCTCCTGCACCTTTTGCAGGATCACCACCTGCCCGCCTTCCGGAGCCATCGCGGGTTCGTAGAGCGTCGGCGCGAAGATCTTGCACACCAGGCCGTCGCGGCCGACGCGATCCGGGTCCCAGTGCCGCCAGTAGTACCCCTGGACCTCGCGCAGCACGTCGTCGGACACGTCGCGAAGGCCGATGTGCACCAGGAAGCACGGGAAGCTCGGACGCAGCCGGTCGAGCACCGCCATCGCGCTCGTGGGGACCGTCCCGGCCGGCAGGAGCTCGCGGTAAGTGTGGCGTAGGTCGGCGTTCGAAACCACCACCTCGGCGGCCACCCGATGCTCCCCCTTGAGGCCGCCACGATCGGTGGTCAGCGCGACGCCCGCGACCCGACCGTCCTCGAGCTCGATGCGATCCGCCGCCGTCGACATCAGGATGTGGCCCCCGCGCTCCTCGAAACAGCGCGCCAGCTCGTCGGCGAAAGCCTGGGAGCCGCCCGCCGGGTAGAAGTTCCCCAGGAAGTAGGACAGCCGGAGCATCGAGTCGAAGACGAAGGAGGTCCGCGAGGGCGGCGATCCCCAGTGCGGGCAATCGGCGGTGAGCAGCAGGCGGAGCTTCCGGTCGCCGATGTGGCGGTCGAGGACGTCGGTGATCGAGAGCGGACCGAGATCCCCCAGGAGCTCCTCGTCGCGACCGCGGAAGTAGACCATCAGGCCTCGGAAGTACGCTTCGCGCACCTCGGCGAAGAACGCGTCGAGGGCCTCGCGCTGGTGGGGGAACTCGGCGTCCAGGCGCGCGCGATAGGTCTCGAGGTCGGCGGGGACCTCGAACCGGCTACCGTCGGGGAAATGGAAGGTGTCGACGGGATCCATCGCCACCCACCGCGT
>JAGQSE010000332.1:5200-9260 GCA_020439725.1 Acidobacteriota bacterium | reverse complement strand
TTGCGGTGGTATTGGATGATTTCGCATGACACCTCCTGAGACGGGATGAAACGGCAAACTCTTGATTTTATTTGAGAATTTTTAAGAAAAATGTTCGATGGGGAGGTCATCTGGTGCCCAGGGGCGGAATTGAACCACCGACACCGCGATTTTCAGTCGCGTGCTCTACCAACTGAGCTACCTGGGCAGCTGGCAGGGGGCGGATTGTACGCAGCCCGGGCGGGGGGAGTCAAGGGCAGGGGGGCTCCAGCCCGGCGCCTCCGGGCGGGCAGGAAGCCGGGCTGGAAGGCGCAGCCTACCGCAACCCCTCCGGCAGCCACTCTTCCCCACCGCGGTCGTGCATCTGCCAGTAGGCGATGCGGCCGAGCTTGGCGAGACGGTACTCGGTCCCGGCGTCGTCCTTGAAGTGGAGAAGGACGTGAGGCGGGTCGCTGTCGAAGGTGTAGCTCAGGAAGTGGTCGCCCTGGGTCAGTCGGAGCTCGACGCCCTGGAAGGTGCCCGCGGCGACCTCGACGGGGGCGGGTGCTTCGCGGTGCAGCTTCCAGGTGGCGGCCTCGAGGGTCTGGAAGCGGCCCGCCATGAGCGGGGTGAAGAGGTCGAGGCTGTCGGGCACGGTCCCCTGGACATACTCGCGAAGCGACGCGGGAAGCCCGTCTTGGGGCACCGCGCCGTCGGGCCAGGCCATGGTGGCGTCGCCCTGACCGTCGAAGTAGGAATGGGTCTCGAGCTGACCGCCCACCATGTAGCCGGTCGAGATGCCGCAGGCTTCGGCGCTCGAGGTGGAGATCTTGCGCAGACTGCCGTCGTCGCGGCGCCAGAAGACGCTGGCCATCTGGTGGTAGGTGTAGATGCCCGTCGGGACGTCGCGGATGTGGTTGAGCTTGAGGACGTCGAAGCCGTCGGGACGGGGCGTGTCCGCCTTGACGTCGAGCTCCGGCGCCCACGGCTCCTTGACGACGACGAGGATGGCGCGGCCCGGGTGGAGGGCGCCGTACCGGAACCAATCGACGTCGTAGACCGCGAACTCGGCCAACCCGTCGTCCCACAGCGACGAGGTGCGCCAGGAGGGGTCGCCGGCGGGACGCTCCGCCGCCTCGGAGATGCAGGCCGAGAGCAGAGGCAGGGAGAGGAAGCAGGCGAGTGCGGCGGTAGCGCGGGAGGTGAAGTGGTGCATGACAGCTCCTCGGCAGAAGGGGGCGGCATCGGCGGTGAGCTCGCGATTCGACGTTCCGTACGACATGAAACGCCCTCCCAAGGCAAGCGCGGTGCGACCCCGAAGTCGGGGCCATGCTATCCCGAAGCCGAACAGAACCTCTTCGGCACGGGCTTCTCGGGGGCCGCCCGATGGCGCAATCCGCGGCGGGCCGTCGTGAAACTCCCGCCGACACCTGTCGTAGAATGCACCGGGCTCCGGCCATGCCACCGGCAGCCGGTTCGAGCGGCGTCCCAGCGAGCCCTCGGGCCGATCGCCCGTCTTCGAACCGACATCTCACAGCTCGACCACGCTGATCTGGAGGTCTCATGATTCGTACGCTCTTGCTCATCGCCGCGCTTTGCGCCGCCGCCTGGCCGGCGGCGGCGAGCGCCGAGGGAACACCGACCAAGCTCCTGCGCTTCCCCGACATCCACGGCGACACGGTGATCTTCGTCTACGCCGGAGACCTGTGGACCGCGCCGGTGGCCGGGGGCCTCGCCCGGCGGCTCACCGCCCACCCGGGCCTCGAGCAGTCGCCCAAGTTCTCTCCCGACGGCCGCTGGATCGCCTTCAACGGCCAGTACGATGGTGACGAGCAGGTCTACGTCATCCCCGCCGAGGGCGGCGAGCCCCGGCAGCTGACCTTCTACCCCGCCCGCGGCCCGCTGGCCCCGCGCTGGGGCTTCGACAACCAGGTCTACGGCTGGACGCCGGACGGCAAATCGGTCGTGGTCCGCTCGCTGCGCGACAGCTGGGACCTGGGGGACTCGAAGATCTTCGAGGTACCCGTCGACGGCGGTCTGCCGACCGCGCTGCCGATGCCCGAAGCCGGCGGCACCGACCTGTCGCCGGATGGCAAGCAGGTCGTCTACTCGCCGCTGGCGCGGGACTTCCGCACCTGGAAGCGCTACCAGGGCGGCTGGGCACAGGAGCTCTACATCTTCGACCTGTCGAGCCACGCCCTGCGCCGTGTCACCGACAACCCGCGAGCCGACCGCGACCCCATGTGGATCGGCGACACCATCGTCTTCAACTCGGACCGCAGCGGCACCTTCAACCTCTACGCCTTCGACGTCGCCCAGGGCACCACCCGCGAGCTGACGAGCTATGACCTGTGGGACGTCCGCTGGCCGAGCAGCGACTCGGCGTCGCGCATCGTCTACGAGCTCGACGGCGAGCTCCACGTCTTCGACCTGCCCACCGGTGCCGACCGCAAACTGTCCATCGAGGTCCCCGACGACGGCCTCGGACGCCGGCCGTCGCGGGTCTCCGCCGCCGGCAACATCGAGAGCTTCGAGCTGTCGCCGGGCGGCGAGCGCGCGCTCTTCTCCGCCCGCGGTGACATCTTCACCGTCCCCGCCGAGCACGGCTCGACCCGCAACCTGACGCGGTCGAGCGGCGCCCACGACAAGTGGCCGACCTGGTCCCCCGACGGCAAGCAGATCGCGTTCCTCTCGGACCGCGACGGCGAAGAGGAGATCTACCTCGTCGACCAGGCCGGCGGCGACCTGCGGCAGGTCACCAAGGGTGGCCACGCGATGCGCTACCAGCCCCGCTGGTCGCCCGACGGCAAGCGCCTCGCCTTCTCGGACAAGGACGCCAAGCTCTACGTCGTCCAGGTGGCCGACGGCAAGATCACCGAGATCGCCAGGAACCCCCAGGGCCAGCTCAACGACTACGCCTGGTCGCCCCACGGCGGCTTCCTGGCCTTCACCTCGAACTCGGAAGCGGGCACCGGCTCGGTCTTCGTCTGGAGCGTCGCCGACGGCGAGGTACGGCAGGTGACCGACGAGCAGTACAACGACTACAGCCCCACCTGGTCGCCGGACGGCAGCTATCTCTTCTACCTCAGCGACCGGGCCCTGGCGCCGCAGCTGGGTTTCTGGGAATGGAACTACGTCGTCAACCGCGAGACCGAGGTCTTCGCCCTCGCGCTCCGACCCGACGTGCCGAGCCCGGTGGCGCCGCAAAGCGACGAGGTCGGGGGCGGCGACACGGACAAGAAGGCGGACCAGGGCTCTGACGACGCGACCGCCTCGCCCCAGAAGAAGAACAAGGGCAAGACCAAGGCCGACGGGAAGGACGACGCGGCCAAGGACATGAAGCCCATCTCGATCACCTTCGACGGTCTCGCCGACCGGGTCGTCAAGCTGCCCATCGAAGGGGGCAACTACGGCTTCCTCACCGCCCTCGACGGCAAGGTCCTCTACCTCGATCGCAGCGCCTTCTTCTACGGCCGCGCCTCCGAGCGTCAGCCGATCCTCCGCGCCTTCTCCTTCGAGGACCGCGAGCAGAGCACCGTCGCCGAAGGCGTGAGCCAGGGCTTCGAGGTCTCGCGCGACGGCAAGAAGGTGATGGTCGGCAAGGGCGGCAGCTTCGAGCTGATGAACCTCGACGGTAGCGACTCGAAGTCGATCTCCACCGCCGGTCTGGAGGTCGACCGGGTGCCCACCGAGGAGTGGGCGCAGATCTTCGACGAGGTGTGGCGCCGCTATCGCGACTTCTTCTACGTCGAGACCATGCACGGCTATGACTGGAAGGCCATCGGTGACCGCTACCGGGCCCTCCTGCCCTACGTCGCCCACCGCTCAGATCTCAACTACATCCTCGGCGAGATGGTCGCCGAGCTCAACATCGGCCACGCCTACATCGCCGGCGGCGATTACGAGATCCCCGACCGGCCCAAGGTCGCGCTGCTCGGCGCCGAGCTCGAGCTCGACCAGGCCACCGGCCGCTACCGGATCGCGCACATCCTCCCCGGTGACAACCACGAGGAGCGGTATCGCTCGCCCCTCACCGAGGTCGGTGTCGACGTCCACGAGGGCGACTACCTGCTGGCCATCGACGGCGAAGCCCTCGGCGCCC